>JAISXC010000059.1 GCA_031270875.1 Desulfovibrio sp. | reverse complement strand
ACGACATTCTGGACGGCATCAAGCAGGGCGGCGTCTTCGTGCTCAATTCCAACTGGACCCTTGCGGACATGGAAAAACATCTCCCGGCGTCCATGAAGCGCATCATCGCGCGCAAGAAGCTGAAATTCTACAATATCGATGCCGTCAAGGTCGCCCAGGAGGCCGGCCTCGGCGGGCGCATCAATATGATCATGCAGACGGCCTTCTTCAAACTGGCCGAAGTTATTGACTTCGAGAAGGCGGTTGACCTGCTCAAGGATTCCATCAAAAAGACTTACGGCCTCAAGGGCGACAAGGTGGTCAACATGAACGTGGCGGCCGTTGACAAGGGCGCGACCGCTTTGGAGGAGGTCAAATACCCGGCCTCCTGGGCGGACGCGAAGGACGACGCTCCGGCATGCCGCTGTGACGACGATGAATACATCCGCGCCGTTGTCCGTCCCATCCTCGCCCAGCGCGGCGACAAACTGCCGGTATCCGCCTTTGCCGGATCGCGCGAGGAGGCCGCCGGTTTTGTGCCCACCGGCACGGCGGCCTGCGAAAAACGCGGCGTGGCCATCGACATTCCTGAATGGAAGATCGAAAACTGCATTCAGTGCTGCCAGTGTTCCTTCGTCTGTCCGCACGCGGCCATTCGGCCCTGTCTCGCCACCGACGAGGAACTCAAGGGCGCTCCGAAAAGCTTTGCCGCCAAAGAAGCGCAGGGCAAGGAACTCAAGGGGCTCAAATTCCGGATGCAGATCTATCCGGAAGATTGCCTGGGCTGCGGTTCCTGCGCCGACGTTTGTCCGGCCAAGGAAAAAGCCCTGGTCATGGTGCCGCTTGAGGCGCAACTGGACGCGCAAAAGGCCAATTTGCGGTTTGCTGAGGAAAATGTCTCCGCCAAGGACAGTCTTATGCCGCGCGATACCCTCAAGGGCTCCCAGCTGCAGCAACCCCTGCATGAATTCTCCGGCGCCTGCGGCGGCTGCGGCGAAACCCCCTATGTCAAGCTGCTCACCCAGATGTTCGGCGAACGCATGATCATCGCCAACGCCACGGGGTGCTCTTCCATTTGGGGCGCTTCTTCCCCGAGCACTCCCTATACCGTCAATCAGGACGGTTTTGGCCCCGCCTGGGGCAACTCGCTGTTTGAAGACGCGGCGGAATACGGCTGCGGCATAGGCCTCGCCTATGTGCAGCGTCGTGCGCGCCTTGCCATGCTGATGGAAGAGGCGATCAAAACAAACGGTCTTTCGGGGAAACTCAAAAACGCCATGCAAGGCTGGCTAGACAACAGGGAAGACGCCGGAGGTTCGCGCGAGTACGGCGAGAAAGTTCTTGAGCTTCTCGACGAATTTGACGACCCTCTCGCGGGGCAGATCTGGGAAATGGAGGATCTCTTCACCAAAAAGAGCATCTGGATTTTTGGCGGCGACGGCTGGGGTTATGACATCGGGTACGGCGGCCTCGACCATGTGCTCGCTTGCGGCGACGATGTCAATGTGCTGCTGATGGACACGGAAGTCTACTCCAATACCGGCGGGCAGGCCTCAAAGGCCACACCGCTCGGGGCCGTGGCCCAGTTCGCCGCCGCGGGCAAACGCACCGGCAAAAAGGATATCGGCCGCATGGCCATGACCTACGGATATGTTTATGTGGCTTCCATCGCGATGGGCGCCGACAAGCAACATGTGCTCAAGGCTTTCCGCGAGGCGGAAGCATACAAGGGACCCTCGCTGATCATTGCCTACGCGCCCTGCATTAACCAGGGCCTGCGCAAGGGCATGGGCAAAAGCATGGAAGAGGCCAAACTGGCTGTTCAATGCGGGTACTGGCCTTTGTACCGCTACAATCCCGATCTTGCCAAGAATGGCAAAAATCCTTTCCAGCTTGACTGCAAGGCTCCCGGTTCCCCGATCCTGGATTTTCTGGAAGGCGAGGTGCGCTTTGCCTCTCTCGGAAAGACGAATCCCGAGGTGTCCAAAACACTCAAGGATGAGCTTGCCAAGGCCTATGCCCAGCGCTATGCCATGTACAGGCAATTGGCGGACCTTCCCCATCCTTCGGCAAACTGACCTGACCTGATCATCGCGCGCCGGCCCAAGGGACGGCGCGCGATACATTTATCCGCCAAAACCGCTCGGAATGGGAGGACAGCATGTACAACGGCCTCTATATCACAGCCACATCCCAGCGTAACGGAAAAAGCGCCATCGCGCTCGGAATGATGCATCTCTTGAGCCGCAGCCTGCGCAACGTGGCAATCTTTCGTCCGATTATCAGCGAACCGCAACTTGACGACCTTGACCCGGACATCAACCTGATGCTCGAATACTTCAAAATCAAGATGGAGTATGCCGATACCTTCGCCTATACCTATACGGAGGCGAGGGAAATCATCAACCAGGGTTCGCGCAATCTTCTTGTGGAAAACATATTGCACAAATATAAAAAACTCCTCGGAAGCCACGATTTCGTTCTCTGCATCGGCACCGACTTCCTGGGCAAGGATCCCGTACTGGAGTTCGAACTCAATGTCGAGATAGCCGCCAACCTGGGTTGTCCGGTGATTCTCGTCACCACCGGCGAGCATAAAACCGCCGATGAGGTGCATGAATCCCTCCAACTGGTCATGGACGCGCTGGCCCAGTATTCCGTGGATGTGATCGCCACCATCATCAACATGGCCAACCTGACCCAGACCGAGCTTGATGAACTCCGCCGGCATTTCGGCCGCGGAGAAACCGCCCCCCTGCTTTATGCCGTGCCCGACGAGCCGATTATTGGCAAACCCACCATGCAGGATGTGCAAAAAGTCGTCGGGGGCGAGATCCTTTTCGGCCACAACCGCATGGATACCCTTGTGGACGACTATCTTGTGGCGGCCATGCACGTGGACCATGTGCTGCAATATATCGCCAAGAATCAACTTGTCATTTCCCCCGGCGACCGCACCGACGTGCTTCTGGCCGCCATAGCCTCGCGCCTGTCATCCTCAATGCCCGACATCGCCGGCGTGCTTCTCACCGGCGGCCTCCGGCCGCCCGCGGAAGTCTGCAGCCTCATAGAGGGCTGGACAGGATCGCCTCTGCCGATAGTGCTCACCAAGCACCACACCTATAAAACCATCCTGGCCCTCAGAGAAATTTACAGCGTAATCGAGCCCGGCGACACTCGCAAAATAAACACGATGCTTGGCCTGTTTGAACATTATGTCAACGGCAAGGAAATTGCCAATCGTCTGAAAACCAAGCGCAGCAGCCGCATGACGCCCATGATGTTTGAGTTCAACCTGATAGAGCGGGCCAAAAGCGCCAGAATGCGCATTGTTCTGCCTGAAGGAACGGAAGACCGCATTCTCCAGGCGACAGACATCCTGCTTCGCCGGGAAGTCGCCGAAATCATTCTGTTGGGCGATACTGACGTCATTTCGCAAAAAGCCCATACGCTTGGCCTGAACATCAGCAAGGCGGTATTGATTGATCCCGCGAAATCACCCAAATTTGACGAATACGCCCAAAGCTATTTCGAATTCCGCAAAAGCAAGGGCATTACCCCGGAACAGGCGCGCGACATCATGACCGACTCCACCTATTTCGCCACCATGATGGTGAAAAAGAACGACGCCGACGGTATGGTTTCCGGCTCCGTCAACACAACGGCCCATACAATCCGTCCGGCCTTCGAGTTTATCAAGACAAAGCCGGATTTTTCCGTGGTTTCCTCGGTATTTTTGATGTGCCTTAAAAATCGCGTGCTGGTTTTCGGCGACTGCGCCGTCAACCCCAATCCGACCGCGCAGCAACTGGCGGAAATCGCCATCGCCTCGGCCCGCACCGCCAAGGTGTTCGACATTGAGCCCCGTGTGGCCATGCTCTCCTACTCCACCGGCACATCAGGCAAGGGAGCCGATGTGGATGTTGTGGTGGAGGCCACAAAAATCGCGCGGCAACTGGCGCCTGAACTGGCGATTGAAGGCCCCCTGCAGTACGATGCGGCCATTGATCCCACTGTCGCCAAGACCAAGCTGCCCGACAGCAAGGTGGCTGGTCAGGCCACCGTATTTATTTTCCCGGACCTGAATACCGGCAACAACACCTACAAGGCCGTTCAGCGCGCGGCACAGGCCCTTGCCATAGGGCCTGTGCTTCAGGGGCTGAACAAACCCGTCAACGATCTTTCCCGCGGCTGCACGGTTGCCGACATTGTGAACACCGTCGCCATCACGGCCGTGCAGGCCGCGGCGGAGAAATCGGCCGGGAGGGCGGACGCGTGAGCGGCGCTGCAATTATAGCATTTTACGCTTGAGATTGTCGCTTGACGGCGAAGTGAATTCGCCTTGCGACAATCTCGCGGCAAGGATTTGCAGGCAAATCCTTGCAGAGCATTTCAAGTGTGAAATGCTCTGAAGAGAAACCCATTCAAAGGAAGGCGTCATGAAAATTCTGGTCATTAACGCGGGTTCGTCCTCCTGCAAATATCAGCTTCTGGAAATGAACACGCAAAGCCTGCTCGGTTCAGGGCTGGTTGAGCGCATCGGCGCGCGGATGGGCTGCCTCACGCACAGAACATACAAAGACGGCAGGGAAGAAAAGATTGTGCGTGAACACCCTTTTCCCACTCATGTGGAAAGCATGGAAGAGGTCATTGCGCTCTTGACTGATCCCACAGCGGGCGTCATCAGAAACAGGAGCGAGATCGCCGCCATAGGCCACCGCGTGGTGCACGGCGGCGAGGAGATTACCGCCCCCGTATTGGTGACCCAGCGCGTCAAAGACATCATACGCGAGTGCTTTTTGTTCAGCCCGCTGCACAATCCCGCCAATCTCACGGGCATTGAGGTGGCGGAAAAACTTTTTCCCGGCGTGCCGAACGTCGCGGTCTTCGACACGGAATTCGGCATGGGCATTCCCGAGGAAGCCTATATGTACGCCTTGCCTTACCATTTGTATGAGGAACTCAGAGTGCGCCGCTACGGCTTTCACGGCACGTCTCACAAATACATCGCCGGCAGGACGGCGGAATACCTCGGCAAGGCCCTCAAGGATATTTGCTCCGTCACCATGCATCTCGGCAATGGTTCGTCCATGACGTGCGTGAAAAACGGCAGGTGTTTCGACACGAGCATGGGTCTGACGCCGCTGGAAGGCCTTATCATGGGCACCCGCTGCGGCAGCATTGATCCGGCCATCGTGCCCTTTGTCATGGAGAAAAAAGGTCTGTCGGCCTCCGAAATCGACGCCCTGATGAACAAGCAGTCCGGCCTGCTTGGCCTGTGCGGATATACAGACATGCGCGATGTGCACAGCCGGATTGAAGCGGGCGACAAACGGGCGGCCCTGGCGTTCAAAATGCTTGTCCGCAGCGTCAAAAAGATTCTCGGCTCATATCTGGTTCTTTTGGAGGGCAAAACTGACGCCGTGGTCTTTACGGCCGGCATTGGCGAAAATGACGGCATCATGCGCGCCGCGGTGTGCGAAGGCATGGAAGCTTTCGGCATAAAACTGGACAAGGCGGAAAACAACACGCGCAAACCAGGCGCGCGGACGATCTCCACGCCGGACAGCAAAATTCCGGTATTGATCATTCCCACGAACGAGGAATTGCAGATCGCAATGGCGACAAAGGATCTGATAGACAAGTGAGGGTCAGGCCCCAGGGGCAAATCCCGCGCAGCCGGCCCGGGATTTGCCCCTGCGCCGTGGCGCATGCGCGACCCTGGCGCGGATTCCGCGAAACGGATTGTCAGAACACGCCCGCGAGTCCGTGATCACGCAAGGCCGCATCGCAGGATCCCAGATGATAGCCGGTATGCGAGGCCAGCATGACGACTGTCGCCGCATGCGACAGATCCCGGCCGATTTTCTTCGACAATGCGGCGTTTGTCCCGCTCAGGCCGGCATCCGTCAAACGCGCGAGCCAGGCATCCACGCGGGATTTCACGGCAACCGCGTATTTTCTTATGGCGTCCTTGCCGACAACCGCGTCTCCCTGCGCCTTGAAACGGGCGACATCCGTGTCAAACGGCGCGGGCAGCATGGATTCCCCATCGCCGCACACAAAGAAATCCAATACCCAGAAGATATGCGCGATCTGCTGCCAGACGGGCCAGCCGCCGTTCTTTTCCACCCATATGTCTTCCGGGCAAACGTCCATGTACTCCATCAGCAGACTGAACGAGCGCTCAAACGGCCCTTGCGCGGCCTGTACGATTTCGCGTGGCATATGCCCTCCTTGATTATTACTCAAAACGGCTTGCGCCTGTGATCAGAACCATGTCCACCGGGACGTTTTCGTGGACGCCCCGGGATTTTGTTTTCACCCCGGCGATTTTATCCACAACGTCCATTCCTTCAACAACCTTGCCGAAAACGCAGTATCCCCATCCCTCAGGCGTGGGAGCGGCATGATTGAGAAAGCCGTTGTCTTTGAGATTGATGAAAAACTGGGCGGTCGCGCTGTGCGGTTCGCCGGTTCGAGCCATGGCTATTGTTCCGCGCTCATTTGCAAGGCCATTGTTTGCCTCGTTTTCAACCGAGGCATTGGTGGATTTTTCCTCCATACGGGCGGACAGGCCGCCTCCCTGAATCATGAATCCCGGAATAACGCGGTGAAAAATCGTATTTCGGTAAAAACCGTCATCCACATATTGTAAAAAATTTTCAACGGTTTTCGGCGCCTTGTCCGAAAAAAGCTCCAACAGGACATCTCCTGAGGTGGTTTCCAGCAAAATCATGGGGTTGTCCGACATGGCCGCTCCTTGTCAATATTTCATCCCTGGCGGTTCCGCGCCGGTTCTCTCCCGGAGGATCAAAGAACGGAAACCGTCTGTTTTTTCACCATACGCCGGAGGGAAGGGGAATACAATACCCGGAAAGCCGGCATGTCGTGTTCAGAAATACAAATCCGGAGCGTGCCCGGCGCCCGGAGCTGTCCGGCTCACGGCGACTCTTTTGCTGTTGCGGATTGACGGCAAGTGGTATATTTTGGTTTGCGCTCATTGCGCTGCCCCGGCTCAGGGCCGCGCGTTACAATATGCCCGCATACTTTGTTGATAATAACCAAGGCCACGTAATCAAAAGGGAGGCGCCATGCCACGGAAGTTTCGTCTTGTAACCAGGAGTGATTTTGACGGTCTTGTCTGCGCTGTGCTGCTGAAGGAACTGGATATGCTGGAAAGCATCAAATTTGTCCATCCCAAGGACATGCAGGACGGCAAAATTGAAATCTCGGAAAACGACATTACCACAAATCTTCCTTACGCCGGCGCGGCCCATCTTGTTTTTGACCATCATCTTTCAGAGACGGTGCGCAATGCCGGCGCGCGCCCGGATAACCACATCATCGACCCCAAAGCCCCTTCCGCCGCCAGGGTTGTTTACGAGTACTACGGCGGAGCCGGAATTTTTCCAAAAGTTCCCCCTGAACTGATGCTGGCCGTGGATCAGGCCGACTCGGCCGGCTATTCCAAAGAGGATATCCTCCACCCTGATCGCTGGACCCTGCTCAACTATGTCATGGATCCGCGCACGGGCCTCGGGCGTTTCCGCCAGTTCCGCATCAGCAATTACGATCTGATGATGCAACTGATTGATGCCTGCCGCACGCATTCCATAGAGCAGATTCTTGAACTGCCGGACGTAAAGGAGCGCGTTGACCTGTATTTCGAGCAGCAGCCGAAGGCCATCGGGCAAATCCGGCGTTGCGCCGCTGTCCACGGCAAGCTTGTCGTGCTGGACCTGCGCAATGAGGATCCGATCTGGTGCACAAACCGCTTCATGATCTATGCCCTTTTCCCCCGGTGCAGCATCTCCATGCACGTCCTCTGGGGGCTGAAACAGCAAAATACGGTTTTCGCCGCAGGCAGATCCATTCTGGACCGTTCCGACCCCGTCGACATCGGTGAGGTAATGCTGGCATACGGCGGTGGTGGACATCCCGCCGCCGGCACTTGTCAGGTTTCCAACGAACAGGCGGGAAAAACACTGGCCGAGCTGACGGCCAGACTCAGCGCGTAGATTCTCGTCCCTGTCTTTGAGAGGTCTTTTCCATGCCCCGATCCGTCTTGCACACGTGGTTGATCCTTTTTTGCGTTCTGACCGCCCTGGCGAAATCACAGCCTGCCCTTGCCGATGAGGAGCGTCTGACACGTCTGCCCAACGGACTTGCGGTATATCTTGTCAAGGATGCCCGTTTCCCCCTGGTCTGTACCCGGCTTTACGTGAACACCGGCTCCGCCAGCGAGACGGCGGCGCAGGCGGGCATCAGCCATCTTTTGGAACACATGGTTTTCAAGGGTACCGACCATCGCCCCAAAGGGCAGGCCGCCCGCGAGGTTGAGGAATTGGGGGGCTACATCAACGCCACGACCGGCTTTGACAAAACAACGTATATCACGGACATGCCCGCGGCGCATTGGCGCACCGGCATGGATGTCGTAAAGGACATGGCTTTTCAGGCAACGCTTGATCCGGAGGAACTGGAAAAGGAAAAAGAGGTCGTCATTTCTGAAATGGAAATCGGAGAAGACTCCCCGGCACGCAGGCTTTTTGAAGACCTTCAGACGGCCGGCCTGCGCAACACAGCCTACAGCCGTCCGATTATCGGTTTCAGGGACAGCGTCCGGGCCGTCACGGTGGAAGACCTCAGAACATATACAACACTTTGGTACCAGCCACAAAACATGATGCTGCTGGTGGCCGGGGACATTGATCCGGATGCGGTTCTGGCCCACGCGGAAAAGCTGTTCGGAGGGCTGGAAAACAGCGGCGCCCTGCCCGCGCCCCGGGAGACAAATCCGGCGGATGCCCAGGGGGGGCCGCGTGTCGCCGTAACAAAAGGCCCCTGGAAAAAAGCATACATGGGAATCGCTTTTCCCGTGCCCGGACTGCGCGATCTGCGCTCCGCCGACCTTGACGTGCTCGCCCATCTGCTCGGCGGGGACGAAACCTCACAGTTTTACCGTAAATACAAATATGAAAAACAACTGGTTGACAGTATCTCCGTGCACAATATGAGCTTTGAGCGCGCGGGGCTTCTGACCGTCACCGTGCGCCTGGACGCGGAGAAAGTCGCACCCTTCTGGATTGAGTTTACAAAAGATCTGGCCGCTCTCAAGACGGCGGGTTTCGACCATGAGGACATCGCCCGCGCCGCTTTCAATCTGGAGGACGATATGGACAGGGCCGCAGAAACATTGAGCGGCCTCGCCTCATGGCGCGGAACAGTCCGTTTTGTTCTGGGCGGGGAACAGGCCGAGCGCAATATGCGTTTCGCCCTGCGGACGGCGGACATGAATCGCCTGCGGCGCGCCATCGGCGACTGGATCAGTCCCGAACGGGCGCGCCTGCGCATACTGGCTCCCCAGGATGCGGAACTCCCCGACCTGGACGGGATGCTGAATGAAAACTGGCCAACCGCAGAGGCCGCCCAGGCCGGCAAAACGGATCAGCCGCGGACGGGAAAACGCGAGACGCTGACCTTGGACAACGGAGGCACCGTTATTTTTATTCCGGACAGCACGGTGCCCTACATTTCCCTCAATTTGGCAATGCCGGGCGGCAATGCCCTGACGGACGCGCAGAACCAGGGCCTTGCCGGACTGGCGGCGCGCGCTCTCACGGACGGCTGCGCCGATTACGACGCGCCGGGCTTTCACCGCTTTTTTTCGCAACGCGCCGCCTCTGTGAGCGCCAAGGCGGGATTGCAGACGTTCAGCCTGTCGCTGACCGGACCGTCGCGCTTTCAGACCGACTATTTCGCCATGCTGAACGACATGCTGAACAAACCGCGCTTTGAGGAAGGGGAAATCCGCCGCGAGGCAAACACCATGAAATCCGCCATCCGACAGCGCGAAGACATGCCGATGGCCTATCTTTTCGCAAAGCTGAATCCGTTTCTCTTTTCCGGAAACCACGCTTACGGCTTTGACGGCCTGGGCACTCCGCAAAATCTGGACCGCTTTGGCGGAGACGACATCCGCGCGTTCTGGAAGCGCCAGATATCACAACCGTGGGTGCTTTCCATCGCCGGGGACTTTGACAGAAGCGCTGTCCTCGCGATGGCCAAAAATCTGCCCGCAACCGGAAAATCCACATTCTCCGTCACAGCGCCGGCCTGGGGGAAGGAACGCAATCTCGCTCTCAATCTGCCGGGCCGCAACCAGGCGCATTTACTCCGGATATTCAAAGCCGTTCCGTTAACGCATCGCGACGCTCCCGCCCTGATGCTCCTGCAAACCATCCTGTCCGGCCAGAGCGGGCTTTTGTTTTCCGCGCTGAGGGACGGGCAGGGCCTTGGCTATTCCGTCACCGCCTTTTACCGCACCATGCCGGAGGCCGGTTTTCTGGCCCTGTACATCGGTACCGTCCCGGACAAGATCGAGCAGGCCAGACAGGGATTCGCCAAAACAGTGGAAGATCTGCGGACCAAGCCCCTGCCGGAAAAACTGCTCAAAGCCGCCGGCAACCAACTTTTGGGGAATTATCTCAGGGAACGCCAAAGCCTCGCCTCGCGTGCGGGTGAGGCCGCAACGGACGCTGTTCTGGATTATCCCGCGGAGTTTCACAAAGAACTGATCGCGCGGGCCGCGACCTTGTCTCCCTTGGACATTCAAACCGTGGCAAAACGGTATTTGACCGCGGATGATGGGTATGAAGTACGCCTGCTCCCGAATTGACCATCGGGAGTCCCCTGTTCGCCAAAACAAACTCCAGACACTTTTCTGACGAAGGTGGGATGAAAACTGAATTCATGCCCCGGGTATCAAAACAAGCGCGACGCGATCCCGCCGTTGAGCGAAGAATTGGGGTAAAACATAACGCTCCCTCCGGTGAACGGGGTTCAGAAGCTCCAGGCCAGGCCGGCGCTGACGTGGTGCTGTTTGTAGTCGTACAGGTCGCTTGTCGAGTTGTTGTTGGTGTACTGGTAGTTGAACTCCAGC
>JAISXC010000037.1 GCA_031270875.1 Desulfovibrio sp. | reverse complement strand
CCGGAAAAAAGACCGACCACCATGTCCACGGCGATATGTTTTTTGCGGTAAAAAGCCTCAATCGCGCCGAAAAACGTTATGTAGATAAAGAGAAAACGCGCCCACTCCTCGCTGGGCGCAAAGCTTGACCCAAAGACGTAACGCAGAAAGGCGTTGTAAAACACAAGGCCGATCATGCCGAGAAAAATCACGGCGCAGAATACCTGGAAAGCGAGTTCGCCTGGCGTGTCTTTTTTTTTCGGAGACGGCTGTCCGCGGGAAGGGCTGGCATCCATGTTCAACTCCGTAAGAAAAGGCCTTCCCGAGCGGTGTCGGGAAGGCCTCGCAGGTTATTTTCTGTACGCTTCCGCGCTCTGCAGAATTTCCTTGGCATTGGGCACCTGATTCGGCCCGGGATCGGTGAAGAGTTTCCAACTCCTTCTGCCGGCCTCTCTCATGGCGGTCTTGAACTCCGGCGAAGGTTCCGATATTTTGCCGCCGCCCGCGGTAATGTCTTTCACGGCCTTCTTTTCGAGATCGGCCATCAGATCCCACACATAGTCCGCCGACTCACCGGCGGCCTGGTCGAACCACTTCCTGTCCTGCGCCGGCAGCCCCTGGTAGAACTGTTCGTTGATGTACAGGGAGTGAATAACCAGAATATGGCCGCTCAACGTTATATTCGGCGTTATTTCGTACATTTTGAGGGCCACGATGTCGGCAAAGGGGCTGTCGCCGCCGTCAATGACGCCCTGATCCAGGGCGGCCGGGACTTCGGCGAAAGGCATGGGCTGCCCGCTTATGCCGCACTCCCTGGCAAAATTCACGTACAGGGGAATGTTCGGCACGCGCATTTTCAACCCCTTCAGGTCGGACATGGCTTTCAGAGGCTTCTTGGAATAGAAATGGCGAAATCCGAGAGGAAAGGCGTTCAGGGTGCGCAGCCCGGATTTTTCCGGAAAGCCCTTGTTGATAAGTTCAAAGGTCTTGCCGCCGCTCATGGCGCGGCGGGCATGAGCCAGATTGTCAAAGAGCATGGGAGTTTCCAGCATGGCCATGGCCGGGAAGAGAGCCGATGTCTGCGTGCCCGTGGCGCACATTTGTATGGTTCCGCGCCGTGTGCTGGCAATGTAGGCATTTTCTTTGCCGAGCTGACTGTTCGGGAAAATCTTGACCTCGTATTTTCCGCCTGACAGTTTGCCGAGAATTTCGCCGAACTTGTACATACCGAGGGTTTCAGGCTCGCCCTCGGGCTTCATGCCGGCGATTTTGATTTCAATCTTTTCCGCCCCTACGGCTGTCGTCGTCAGGTTGACGGTGACAAATGACAAAATCAGGAGAAAGAGACACCATTTTTTCATAAAAACCCCTCCAGAAATAAGGTTTCTGAACAAGAACACTGCGCCGGCCCCCTCTTGTCTTTCCAACCGCGGCCGGACTCCCCTCTCCTCATGAACCGAGCCCGCCGGGGAAAAACCCCCTCACGCGCATGTTGGCCTCAGGCATTCAAAATCGTCTTACAGGCTACAGCGGAGGAAAAGATATTTCAAGTTCAAATTTACAGCTTGCAGAGATATCATGTGGCAATTATTTGATTTGTCATATTTTACGCGGGCCGCGAAAATAAACTCCCGGTCGTCTCGGGAGTTTATTTTTACGGCCTGATCTTGAAAGCAATGACTACCGCCCGTCGGAACAAGGCCGGAACGACTTTTTGGCGGCTCCGCACACAGGGCAACGCCAGTCGTCCGGCAGATCCTCAAACCTGGTTCCGGCCGGAATTTTATGCCGCCTGTCGCCGCGGACAGGGTCATACACGTAGCCGCAATTCGCCACTTGGCAGCGCCGGATGTCGCAGATATCAGACATGTCAGCCTTCTACCCACCCGCCGCCGCGGTGGCGAATCCCTTGGAAGGTCCGGTATCGGACGGCGTGCCGGCGATTTTGGCGAGAAAGGTGTCGCCCAGGGTCTTGATGTGCGACGAGGTGTTTTCATAGTATGTGAGATGCGCCTGCTCCTCTCCGATGATCCGCTCGAACAGACAGGCGGACACAGTGTCACCCTGATCGTGGCAGACTTTCCGGAACTGGGCATAGGCGTCAATCGTGGCGTCTTCCTGAGCGGCGTCGCTCTCGTAAATGGCCTGGACAGACTGCCCGGTTTTCACGGCGCCTTCTTTCTGGGTGGTGGGCTCCCCGCCCAATTCCTTGATGCGTTCGGCGAAGCTCTCGGCATGTTTCATTTCATCTATGGCAATCAGCTTCATTTTCGCGGCCAGTTCGCCATAATCCCTGTCATCCAGGCTGTAATGCTGATTCATATACTGGTGGACGGCATACAGCTCCATGCTGCGGGCTTTGTTAAGCACTTCAACGATTTTTTCTTTTCTGCCTTTTTTTGTAGCAGCCATAACAGTCAACTCCTTGCGAATTTAATGGTGTTAAATCAGGCAACTGACACAATGGCGACATTATCAGCCGTGTTCATGAAAAAGGCAAGCGCCCCGGTTCCTGCGAACCTCACTTCGGCGCTGCGGCCGCTTTTGCCCGCAGCGCGCACTGGTCGCACACGCCGGCAAATTCAACGCGGGCACCGACAATTTCGTCAAATCCCCCCACCCTGATCTCATGGAGCGCGGGCATGGCGAGCGGATGAACAAGATCGGCAATCCGCCCGCAATGAACGCAACGGACATGCAGATGCCCCGATACATCCCCGTCAAAGCGCATGGAGGTTCCAGAGGTTCCCAAACGGGCAATTTCGCCCGCGGCGACCAGGTACTCCAGATTGCGGTACACGGTGCCCAAACTTATGTGCGGCAAAAGCCCGCGCACAATGGCATACAGTTCATCCGCCGTGGGATGGGTATCGACTTTTCGCAACTCCTCCAGTATCACGGAACGCTGGCGCGTCATTCTTCTTTCTTGCTCTTTCACTGTGCATCCACTTCCGGCAAATACGGGTCAGACATCCAGTTCACGGGCGGCCTTCAGTGCCTCCGCCTGTTCCTCGAAACTGCCGAACCCCGACTGGCGCAGGGCGTCCGATACCGTGCCGTCCCAGTCCCAGGTGGCGTAAATGACGGGTTTGTGGAAGACGGAACGAAAATGTTGCAGTTCCGACCTGTAAAAGGTTTCCTTGGGCGTGTCCAAATGCTCGCGCAACTGTTCGTGTCTTCTCAGCAACTCTCCTTCATACCATTCCCCGATGTCCTGCGGTTCAGTGTATTTTTTGAGAATATGCCCGTACCCCTCCTTCTCCATGAGGCGGGACAATTTTTTGTGATGTTGCTCCGCAAGCCATTTGCCGAGTTGCGAAGTCGGTATGTCTTCAGCTTCCACAGCCGCAATGTCAAAGACCGTCTGGTAATATGTGTCCGGCACGACGGAAGCCGAAGTAATCCCGGCAATGGCCACAAGACCGCGTATGACGAGACTGTTGGAAACGCCCTGGCCGCAGAAGCCTATTTTTTTGCCGAACTTTTGTCCGGTGAAAATACTCGCCAGAATCGCCCAGACAACCGCAGGGTCCTCTTCGTCATAAATATGTGAAAGCCGCGAGTTGTCACGGTCCGTGGCAAGAACCATCTGCGTCATGTCGTTCGAGCCGATGGAAAAACCGTCGAACTCGCTGATGAACTGCTTGGCCAGGATGGCGTTGGACGGCAGCTCGGACATGAGAATAATTTTCAGATCATCCTGACCGCTCTTGAGTTTGTGCACCTGCTCAAGATAAGCCCGCATGGAACGGGCTTCTTCCAGAGTCCGCACAAAGGGCAGCATCATGCGCAGATTTGATCCGCCGTACATTCCCCGGGCAAGTTTGAAGGCCTCAATCTCCCAGTCGTGGATATTGCGGGAAACACCGCGGTATCCGAGCATGGGATTGGCTTCATTATGCTCAAACAGATTGCCGCCCAAAAGATTTTTGTACTCGTTGCTCTTGAAATCCGTTGTGCGGTAGGTAATGGGCTTGCCGTAAAAGGCCATGGAAAAAAGCGCCAGATTTTGCGCCAGGGTCTGCACATAGTGCTCCTTGCCGGTGCGGAAGCCGCGCGCCTTGATGAGGGCGCGGATTTTTTCCGGCAGATTGCGCACTTCGTCCATTTCCTTCTTCAGCCCGGCCCGCAAACTCACTTCTTCCCGCAATCGTTTTATGTTGTTCAGCAAAGTCACAACCACGGGCAGATCTTTCACCCGTTGCACGTGCGCTTCCACCAGGGTCTCAACCTCTGCCGCTCTTTTGGGCGATTCCGGGTCAGCGTGGGAAAGCAGGGCAAGTTCATCATCATACCCCATAATAATGCGGATATGATCTTCAAGATTCGGAGATGTCTTGAGTATTTCAATCCTGCGCGTAGCCGCTTCCAGGCGCTGATCTATTTTGTGGTCCAGTTCGCGCATTCTGCGGTGCCGCAAAAGCACGTCCTCAGCGCCCAAACCGTTATCCGCGCCGGACAGGGTCGCCACTTCCGAGGCAAGACCTGTAATTTCGGCGACATACTCGCGCAGGTCAAAATTGAACACGATAAGCCCGACAGCCATCTGCTCGCGCAGGATCTTTGAAAGACGGTTTTCCAGCGCCTTGATCTTGGCATGGACAACGCCGCCAAGCTCTCCATTGTCAAAGGCCTCCAAAGCCTGCGGATGAACGCCGATATTCCCGAGCATAAACTCCGCGCGAAGCAGGCCCACTTCAAACTGCGGAAAGTTGCGCAGCCTGGAAAGAAAAAGCGCCTGCCCCACATCGGCGAGCACAAGACCCACTTTCGTTTTTGTCTGCGGCAATTTTGCGATGTCTATTTCGCCGCCGACCTGATGGAGCGGCAAAAGTCCGCGGTAGACCCTCCCGCGGGTGCCGTCCACCGTAACTTCAACACCGTCAAGGGCGCGCAGCACATCCAGACGTTGAATGCCGATGACGGCCGCTATGCCGAGCTCCCGCGAGGTAATGGCGGCATGGCTT
>JAISXC010000035.1 GCA_031270875.1 Desulfovibrio sp. | reverse complement strand
TCCCGATGCAGTTCGCAGGCCATGGCGAAGAAGTTCAACAGCTGAATTCCCGCCTGGCTCATGCGTATCCAGGATCCGTTCCTCGCCACCTCGTTAAAGGTGCCCGATGCGTCGGTTATAGCAAATACCTCGTATCCCGCCTCAAGGGCGGACAAGGCGCAAAAGGCGACGCAGACGTCCGTAACGATGCCGGCTATGATCAATTGCTCGCGCCCGGTCTTTTTCACGGCGGCCACGAAGTCCTCGTTGTCCCAGGCATTGATCTGGCCGGGGCGCGGTATGAACGGCGCGTCGGGGAACATTTCCTTTATCTCAGGCAAGAGAATACCGTTGGGGCCGTTTTCAAAACTGGTGGTCAACACTGTGGGCAACTTGAAGAACTTGGCGCAGGCCGCTACTGCCAGAACATTGTTCCTGAAGTCCGTGGGCTGAAAATCCTGCACCAGGGAAAAAAGTCCCACCTGGTGATCCACCAGAAGGCAGGCGGCCCGGTCTTTGTCAAGACGTCGATACGTGAAGTTGCTCATGGATGTGCTCCTTTGCAAAAACAAAATTGGTGATTCGCAATAGTGGACTATAATCATATACATGTCTATATATTTCGACGACACCGGCGCGTATCCGCTGCCGTAGCGCTATGAAACAAAATGCATGGAGAATGTTCTACAAGTCCCTAATTTTTATTCCACGGCATCCGCGCGAGTAAAGACGCCATGCCGCACATGCCTGTCAGGCCCGAGAACAGAAGCCCCGCTCCAACAACAGCCGTGATGACGAAAAATTCCGGCACAGCGTGACCAAGCAAGATCGAAGTTAAAATAAGCCCACCGGCGACGATATGAACCTGACGCATGACAGGTAAGGAACGAGAGCCTTTTTCAACCGGAAGTCCGGCTTTCTCCCAGGCATTAATCCCGCCGTCTATAACGAGAGTTCGCGCATGTCCGCGTCGTTCCAGTTTTTTCAAAGCGGAACTTGTCCGATTTCCTGAATGGCAATAGTATATCGCAGGGATCTCCACATTTGGATCCGGTGGGAGAATATCCAGCACCGAAAGGGGATGCAGACGAGCTCCTTTGATGTGTAGATGCCGATATTCCTCAGCCTCTCGGATATCAATCAAAATCGCCTGACTTGTTTGTAATAATTCCGCAGCTTCCTGGGGCGACACTAATTGGACCATGTTGTCTCCCTTTTCCGTGCTCCGCTGCACCGAGCGTGTGGCTTCTTCCATGCCCGCCACGCATTCCAGGGTGCCTTGCTGGAGGATTCCACAGACGTTCTCACTTCCTGGGTGGCCAGAGAGTCGGCGGTATCTTTGGTCTGGTAACTCAATCTATACTTAGGAGTCGTTAATTGTCAAAAAAGTATCCGACTTTCAAAACATGAAAATCGGGCTTGCCTCTCAAGGGCATGAAGGGCAAACTTGTGCAACCTGATGGGAGGGCATGAGCCATGAAAACAGCACTGAGGATTTACTCCATTTTCACGCTGCCGCTGACAGTGATTATGCTGTTTTCCGGAAATATCGCGGCGGCTGAACAAAAGAGCGAGGTAGGCATGCGGGAAGTTTGTGATTTTATCAAAGGCTGCGGGTATTATTTTCTGGCCACCGTCGACGGTGACCAGCCCAGAGTGCGCCCCTTCGGCACGGTGGCGATCTTTGACGGCAAACTCTACATACAGACAGGCAAGAAAAAAAATGTGTCCAAGCAGATGGAGCGCAACCCCAAAATTGAAATTTGCGCTTATGACGGCAAAGAAAAATGGGTGAGGGTTCAGGCCGTCACGGTGAACGACGACAGGATTGAGGCAAAACGCTTTATGCTTGACTCGTATCCGGAACTGAAGGACATATATTCCGCCGAGGACGTAAATACGCAGGTTCTGTACCTGAGGAATGCCAAGGCGACATTCTTTACTATCTCCGGGAACACAAAGACAGTGCTTTTCTAAAGTCTGTGGGCTGCCCTGTGCCAATGGTCAGGGTAAAGCCCACACATATCCGGCAGGATGGTAGCCTTTACGCTCCGCCGTCCATGGATCCATGACATGCGATTTTAGCCGACTTACAATACCATCAATATGTTTTTGCAGAGATTTCTGTCGTCTGTACTCAGGCGATGTGCTTGGAATATCATGCAAATGGCATAAGTGAATTTTCTTTGTATGGACAAGTTTGGGAACGGAACGCCAACATAGTTCACACGTAACAAAATTGTCCGCTATATTTTGGGGACTGCCGTAATCAATGTTCTTCTCAGATTTCTTTTCAGCAACTTTATAGTCACGCCTTTTCGGCAGAGCGCCGATAACATCCTTGACCCTGAGAAAAAACAATTCCTCCTCGGGAACATCAGGTTGATTATTCAAATGCCGTATTGACCAAGGGCAATTATCAACCCAGCAAATCTTTGATATCCGCTCTTCAAGTTCGCCCCAGGTTCCGGCTCTGCCCGACGGCGAAAGCCTTCTGGTCAACAGGTCAACCGTACCGGATACCTCACCGAATCTGGTTACAAATTCTTCCGCGATAATCCGCGCAGTCTGCCGGGTATTTTTCCAGAAAAGGCGTTCCAGTGCCGCATCGACCTCCATCAGGGATTCAATTTGCGCCCTGGCCCAGCTCAGAAGCAAGTTGCGTTTTTCAGGGGTAGTAATTTTTTTGCTCCGTTGCGAGAAAATATCTGTTTGCCCGCATACGCGGGAATTTTCACGCACCGTTCCAGTACGGAGGACAATATCATGGTACAAAAGCGTTTTTACAACATTCAGGAACTTGCCACAATCCTCGGCAAGTGTGTCCGCGATTCACGGCCATCTTGCCCGCAAACGGTTTGACGCCGTGCCGCCGCCCATGCGGCTGGGCCGCCGTCTGGCCTGGCTGGCGGAATCCGTGGACGGCTGGATTGATGACAAAGCGGCACAAGCTGTCGTGCAGGCTGAAGAATACAGGACCGTCATTCGGCAACATGCCGAGGACGTGCGGCAGACGGCGCAGCAGATACGGATGGTGCAGCAGAACATTGAGCAGTATCAGAACATGCTCCAGAACACCAAAAACCTGTCGCCGGACATGCTTTCCGGTTTGTCCGGTGAATTTCGCAAGCTGTCCGGACTGCAACGGCAGATGCGTCTCCAGCGGGGGGACGCCCAGGCATTGAGTCGTGAGCTTCAGGATTTGGAAGACGCGGAGTTTGACCGGAAGGTACAGGAGCTTCTGAACACTCCGGAAGGGCGCATGGAGGCCATGCAGGCGGCGAATCAGTTGACGGCCTTGCAGCTCCGCGAGGCCCGCGAAATGCGTTCCCTGATGAACACGTACATCCAGGCGCAAATTCAGGCCGCTTCCAAGGCCGAACAGGATGCCCAGGCTCAGAGGGAAGCGGACAGGAGGCTTATGAATATGGACAGCATCAAGAACGCTGATTCAGTAAAAGGTATGGCTGATCCATTTTAGAAGGGGTCTGCCATGCCTTTCGTTTTATGTGCGTCTTTTATGGAATCCATGTTCATGAGGCATTTGTCATTATAGGGCTTAAGCGCGTCAACGATGTCACGTTCATTTTTTTTCAGAGCTTTCATGGCAAGATTGCGGTATGTCGCGCATTTTGAGGCGTCATATGGTTGTTTGGACAATTTTATCCCTTCTTTGTCGTCACCGCAGGCGGCAAGGCAGGACAAGGAAAACGCCATGAGGAAAAAAACGACGAATTTGCGCATGTCAAAATCTCTCCTGTTTGCCTGGGCCGCGCTGCTTCTGACGCTCGGTTTCGCGGATTTCGCCCTTGCAGCCGACGTTGACGTTCTGGGACAAATTTCCAACGCTTTTTACCAGAAGGCCGGGTCGTGGTCAACGACATTGGAAAAAATCGCCTTCAACCTTTTCTACTGGTTCATTCTGCTTGACATCTGTCTGTTCGGGATACGGGGGGTGCTTGACCTCAAGACGGGCGCGCCGGTCGCCGGCATTGCCGGGGAGTTCGCAAATTTTATTTTGTTCGCGGCGTTCATGTACGTCTGCATCAAGTATTACAAGAAATTGCTCCGGACGCATCGTTACAGCACCTCGTATATTCTTGCAAAAACGTTGTCGTACACCAGCCGGAAGTAGGGAGAAAAACGTCGATCCTGCGGACTTCCCGTCAGCAGTTGCACCATGAGCGAATTGTGGAGGGTTTCATCCATAACCAGTTTTTCGCCTGTGACGCGGTTAAAGAAAAAGTGTATGTTCCGTCGCTCGGAAAGAAAGGCCTTTTGCTCTTCCGGGCTCGCGCCGGGGTGTGTTTCAAACCATTCCTGCACATAATCGCGGCGGGTGAGCCCGGTTTCCTCAAAGAGGCTGATTGAAGCGGCGTAAACGGCATTGGCGCCGCCTTGAAGATGCACTGCCCCCATATCCAGCTTGTAGGCCAAGGCCTGGGGCACGATGGAAAGCGCGCCGCCTTCGCCCTGTCGTGTAATGAAATTCCAATTGCCGAAATTGCTGATCCAGAACCCCAGCCGCAGCATTTCAAAGCTCACTACGATGAATTGACGGCCTTTTTGCTCAATCAGCGGCGTTTCCGGAGAGCGCAGTTTTTCCATCAGGCTTTGCGCGCCCGCAGCGTCCAGTTTTTCAAAAACATCGCCGGGCGCGTTGCCCGCCTGCGCGGTATGGCAGATGAGTTGCCGGGCAAAGCGCGGGTTGTCCGTGGCAAAAACCGCCGCCGGCAGATAAAGGGATGGTCCCGCGTGCTGCGCGCCGTCGGCAATGGTGGCCCGGCGCGCGAAATGGTGGGCCGCGTAGCCCCAGTCCCACCACAGCCAGAGCAGACTGTCGGGAGGCGTTATGCTTTTGGCCCGGGTAAGGGCTTCGGCATGGCGGCGATTGATCATGGGGCCTTGAGACATCGCTGGGATCATGTCCGCGAAAGGCGCCACAAGCAGCATAACCAGAATGGCCGATGTCAGGGCTCCGACACCGGTTCCTCCAGGCGGCTTGTGAAAAAGACGTTGTAAAATCCAATAGATAGGCAATGTCAGGCCAATGGCGACAATGGGCGTGCCGAACATGACCATGCGGCCGCCGAGCTTTGTGCTGAGAAGCCCCAGGATGGCCAGCGGCAGCAGAAAAAGTGCGCCGGGCCGTCGGACGATAACGGCGCAGAAGCCCGACAGGCCGAGCACGGATGCCCAGCCCCAGGGATGGAAGTAGGAAAACAGCGCCGTCAAGCCCAGATCCTGCACTTCCGTGATGGATTGCGCTACGGAAGGGTAGACAAGTTCGGTCTGTTCCCCGGTGCTTTTCACATCCCCCGCATGCTTGAGATAGGCATTGGCATGGTTGAGTATGGTGTTCAGGATGTCGCCCTTGAGCAGCAGCGCGCCCGCGCCGAGCCACAACAGAGCGAGAACGGCGGGGTGGCTCAGGGTCAGACGCAGTTTTTTGGCGTGCCCCAGGCCGGCCAGCAGCACAGTCATGCTTGCCGCAAGACCTGCCGGTCCCGCAAGCGCCGGCAGCGCGTACGCCAGCGAGCCGAGGAGCAGCAGCGCCCTGCGGCCGCGTGGAGCCATGACGAGGCTCATGAAGACCAGCAGGGCTACATTGAATCTGGCAAGATAGGGAAAGACGGAGTGCCATTCCTGCGTCCACCAGGACAGCGCGCCGGAAAGACCGACAAGCGTCACCCATTGCCAGCGCAGGGGATTGCCCAGGTGTTCCAGAGGCGATTTCCCCGTGTCCGTCCGCCATCCCCAGAGATTCCGGGCCGTTCCCGGACTTGAACTGAAAGCCAGGCGTTTGAGTATCATCTGCGGCAGAAGCATGTACCGCATGGCCCAGCAAGCGGGGGCAAAACTCATGAGCATGGGAAAAAACAGCGTCACCAGATCGGTATCGTAATAGCCGAGAAGCGTTCTGCCCAAGAAGGCCGGCGCGAGAGTTGTCAGAATGCCCGCCGCGAGTCCGGCTTCCATGCTGCCGAAAGCCCATACCCAGGCGAAGACAACGCAGGCCATCAGGCTTGCCAGCACCGCCGGAAACCAGAAAGCCGCCACAGCCGGGGGGCTGCGCAGTATTTTCGCCATGCCGGAGAGCATCTCGGCCATGGGATGTCCTGCGGCCAGCCCGAAACCCTCGGCGCCGGCAACCCAGTGGTAGGCGTCGTGCGTGGCCAGCAGCCATTCCCGTCCCAAACGGTATTCGGGATTTTGCCAGCAGGGCCATTCCGTCATGCGCAGGGCAAAGGCAATGCCCAGCGTGGCCAGAGCCCAGAACACGCCGCGCTGCCATACGCCCAGGGAATTGGTTTTACGCGGGGCGGAAACGGGAAGGGCGGAATCCGGGCCCGGCATGTCAGTCTCCCGAGGGGGACAGCGCCCAGAAATAGCGTTTTTTGTCCGCAACGGCATAGGCGTAGGTGTCTGTCAATGTCCAGGGAATCGGCAGCTCTGACGGCGCTTCTTGTACGGCGAAAAGAATCAGGATTCCGCCAGGGAGCAGGCGCGCGCGCGTCAGGTCGAGCAGTTCGCGCCAGGGCAGGAAGGCCCGGCTCACAATACAGTGCGCCCTGTCGGTCGGTCCTGGGAGATTTGCAAGAAAATTTTCCACTGTGCCGCGAAAGATGCAGGTGCGCTCCAGCTTCAGGAGCGCGAGGGCAGTGGAAAGAAAGATCGCCCGTTTTTCCCGGCGTTCCACCATGCGATATTCGCCCCGCGTCCAGATGAGGCGCAGGGGGATGCCGGGCAGTCCCGCCCCGGCACCGAAGTCCCATGCTTGCGGTGCGACGGGCAAGGGCAGCCGTGACAGGAAATTGGCCAGATAAAAGCTGTCGGCCGCCAAGCCGGTGAAAATTTCCCGCCAGTCGCCGGGGCTCACGAGATTGAAGGCGGCATTCCAGCGGACAAGCAGTTCCAGGTACACGGCAAGCCCTTCAATCGCGTCGCCGGGCGGTTCCCCCGTCTGGGCGCGCGCGGTCACGTCCGCCACGAGGCGCGCCAGTTCACAGCGATCTATGGGGTGTTGCATTCTTTGCGGCATGAAATTCCTGAAAGTCGTCGTTGCCTGTTGATACGCTTGAGCGGCGGGACTTGCAAGATGAAAGCCGGAGAGAAAAGAGAATTATGAACTTGCATAATATTGTGGAGTTGGGTATATCCCAAATTTTGGGAGACAGGCGCTCATGACGCAAACCATGCTGCTTTTTCCGGGACAAGGAGCACAGCGGACCGGAATGGGGCGGGACATCGCGGAGTCTTCGGCCGAAGCCATGAATTTCTGGAAACAGGCTGAACACGCGAGCCGTTTGCCGCTGCGCGAAATATACTGGGAGGGAGATGAGGCGGCCATGGGCGACACGCGCGCCTTGCAGCCCGCCTTGACCGTAGTGAACCTCAATCTCTGGCGTGAGATGTCCAGGCTGGTTTCCCCTTCGGGGGCAGCCGGACACAGCCTGGGGGAATTCAGCGCACTGGCCGCCGCCGGAGTGCTTGATCCGGCGGCTGTCCTGGAACTCACGGCTCTGCGCGGACGCCTAATGGCCGAGGCTGATCCTGAAGGCAAGGGGGGCATGGCCGCTCTGCTGAAACTGGACGAAAGCCGGGCTGCGGAAATTGTGGCGGATGTGGCTGGGGAAATCCCGGAACTTCTTTTGATTGCCAATTACAACACTCCCGCCCAGTTTGTGGTCAGCGGCGGCAGGACGGCTGTGGCCCTGGCCTGCAAAAAGGCAAAAGCGCGCGGGGCGCGCGGCATCGAACTCAAGGTGAGCGGGGCCTTTCACAGTCCCATGATGCGTGACGCCGCCGTGGAGTTTGCCGCGGCCCTGCGCAAGGCACGCTGGATGAGGCCCCGTTTCCCGGTGTACTGCAATCTGCGCGGGCGCGCGGCGCGCGACTGGGAAAGCCTGAAAGAAAGTCTGCTTGCGCAGATGACTTCGCCGGTGCGCTGGACGGAAACCATTCGCAGCCAATATGCCGACGGAGCGCGCCGCTGGCTGGAACTTGGCCCCAAATCCCTGCTCGGCAGGATGGTGGAGGAGTGTCTCAGCGGCCTGACGGCGCAGGGCGAATTTCCGCGTTGCGATTTTGTGGGGGATCTGGCAGGCATTGCGTCCTTTTCTTCCGGACGGATCGCAGCGGCGAACTGATCGCATCCGTCGGGTACCGGTATCAAAGCGCCGCCGCTTTCATACCGTACCGCGGATTCAAAACAATTCAGGGAGAGTCCATGCGCGCCACAGAAATTCTGCGCACTGCCCTTGGGGAAATACTTGCCGCAGAGGGTTTTGCCTGGCCGGCAAAAACCGTCATAGAACCTCCAAAGGACGCAAGATTCGGCGATCTTTCCGTTAATGCGGCAATGCTGCTTGCCCGGGACGCCAAAATTCCGCCGCGCGAACTGGCGCAAAAATTCGCGTCCAGGCTTTTGGCGCGCTGTCCCGAGGTGGTAAAAGCCGAAGCCGCCGGTCCCGGTTTTTGCAATGTGACTTTTTCCCCGGATGTCTGGCGGAATGTCGTGCGGGATGTCGAGGCCGCCGGGAGGAGTTACGGCGCGAGCCGCTTGGGGCGGGGCGCCAGGATTCTTCTGGAATACGTTTCCGCCAATCCGACAGGGCCGCTGCACGTAGGGCACGGCAGAGGGGCCGCCGTGGGCGACAGCCTCGCCAGGCTGCTGCGCAGGACAGGGCATGAGGTGCATACCGAGTACTACGTCAATGACGCCGGGCGGCAGATGCGCCTTCTTGGCCTGTCTGTCTGGCTCGCCGTGCAGGAACTCGCCGGGCGGGACGCAACCAGACCCGCGGAATATTACCGCGGCGCCTATGTCACCGACATCGCGCGGGAAATGCTTGCCGGAATCGCAGGGCTGGAGGACCTTCCGGAGAACGAGGGAGTGGATCGCTGCCGGACGCGGGCGGGAGAGGTAATTCTCAACGGCATCAAAGCGGACTTGCGGCAATTCCGCGTGGAGCACGAGCAATGGTTTTCGGAAACCTCCCTGCTGGAACGCGGCGCGGTGGAGGAGGCTTTTTCCGCCCTGGCCGGAGCGGGGCATACCTTTGCCCGCGAGGGGGCTTCCTGGTTCGCCACTGAACGCCTGGGAGACGACAAAGACCGCGTGCTCAAAAAGTCCGACGGCAGTCTGACCTACTTCGCCACGGACATCGCCTACCACCACGACAAATATGAGCGCGGCTACACGCGGCTGATAGATGTATGGGGGGCGGATCACCACGGCTATATGCCGCGCATGCGCGCCGCCGTCGCCGCCATGGGAAAGCCCGCCGAAAGCCTTGACGTGGTGCTGATCCAGCTTGTCACCCTGCTCAGGGACGGCAAGCCGCTGGGCATGTCCACCCGTGCCGGAACTTTCGTGACGCTTGCCGAGGTCATGGAGGAAGTGGGCACGGATGCGGCGCGTTTTATGTTTCTCTCGCGCAAGAGCGACAGTCCGCTGGATTTTGACCTGGAACTGGTCAAAAAACGCAGCCTGGAAAACCCCGTCTACTATGTGCAGTACGCCCATGCCCGCGTGTGCGCCGTTTTGCGCCGCGCCGAGGAGCAGGGCCTCATCCTTCCCGGAACAGCGGGGCAAGCCATGCTTGAAGGTCTGGACACGCCGGAGGATATGGTTCTGTTGCGCAAGGTCGCCGTTTTTGAAGATGTGCTTGTCCAGGCCGCGCACAACCTTGCGCCGCACTACGTGAGCGTTTATCTGATGGAACTGGCCGGACTTTTGCACAGCTATTACGCCAGACATCAGGTGATTCTCGTCGACGACGCGCCGCGCGCCATCGCGCGGCTTGCCCTGTTGCGCGCCGTGGGGCAGGTTGTGCGCAACGGGTTGGACATTCTGGGCGTGAGCGCCCCGGAAACCATGTAGAAAATCAGGTTGGGAGGAGCTATTGAGGACGCCGCAGCCGTTGCGCAGGATCCGGGCAAAGGGCAGGATTCCGGAAAATGCCGCAGGCCGTTTTACCTTCAGTTTTTCCAAAGCGGCGGCGGCGATGCTGTGCCTTGTGCTGGTCATGGCGGTAGTATGGGCCTTTTTTATGGGATTTATGGTCGGGAGGGGACAAAATCCCGCCCAGCGCATGGAACAGATGACGGCCCTGCTTCGCGACGACAATCCGGCAAGGCCGGGAGCATCCGGTTCCTCGCCGGACGGGCGGTCTGCCGGGCCTCCGGCGGCGTCGGCCACGGACGCCGCAGGCGTCCGGAATCCGGCATCCGGCGGGGAGACGGCGCGGGAGGGCGACAGTTCCATGCCGTCCGCCGCGCCCGTAAAGAAAAAGTCGGACGAGGCGCCGGTCTTTGATCCGTCAAATTCTCCCGGAGGAGCGGCCCTCGCAGCCTGGGGCATTCGGGACGCTTCCTCCGCCGGAGCTGCTTCGGGGCAAAGCGGGGTGAACGCGGCGGAAAATTCCCCCGCGTCAGTGAAAGAGGAGCCGCAGTTCAACTGGGTTTTTCAGATGGCCGCCTTTCGCGGCAAGGCCGATGCGGACAGGCTGCAGGCGCGGCTGGAGAAGGCCGGATACCGCGCGAACCAAGCCAGGAGCGGTAAAGTGACCCTGGTGCTGGTGCGGCTGCGCGGCGGAAGAGCAGAGGTGGAACGTCTGCGTGGGCAAGCGCGCGAACTCGGACTGGGAGAGCCTCTGTTGCAGTCCAGACAGCCGGTTTCGGCGAGAAAAACAAAGCGCTGAGGGGAACGTGACAAAATTTCTTGCGCCGGCCGCCGCCTTGGGGCGGTGGGGAATATCCGCCTCCGTCGCCGTCGGGGACACGACGATCTTCATGCTTGCCGGTCTGGCGCGCATTTTTTCCGGCGTCAGAATTTTTCCCCGCACCCTGCAGCAACTCTATGTTATCGGTTACAAGTCCCTTTTCGTCATTCTTCTGATCGGCATTTTTTGCGGCATGGTTCTCGGTCTGCAGGGGTATTATACCCTGGTGAAATTCGGTTCCGTCGGCCTGCTCGGATCGGCGGTTTCCCTTTCACTGGTGCGCGAGCTCGGGCCGGTGCTCACGGCCATCATGCTGACCGGCAGGGCCGGGTCGTCCATGGCTGCGGAGATCGGCGTGATGCGCATTACCGATCAGATTGACGCCCTGGAGGTCATGGACATAAATCCCGTGGCCTATCTGGTCAGCCCGCGCCTGGTGGCCGCCATGATCTCCTTTCCCCTGCTCACGGCGGTTTTTGACGTCATCGGCATCATCGGCGGTTACCTGACGGGCGTGCTGATGCTCAACATCAACGAAGGAGCCTACTTTTATCGCATCTCCAGTTCCGTGACCATGCCTGATCTGACAGGCGGTTTTGTGAAGTCTTTTGTTTTCGGTCTCCTGGTCACCACGGTCTGCTGCCGGCAGGGATATAACGCCCATCGCCGCAGGGACAGCGTGGGGCCGGAAGCTGTGGGCAACGCCACAACGTCGGCGGTGGTGATTTCCTGCGTGCTCATTCTGGCCGCGGACTACGTGCTGACCTCGTTTTTATTGTAATTTTCACGCGACGCACCTGGACGCGAAATGGCGGATTGCGTGTATGCAGAAGTGGGACATAGAGTTTTCGCACCTTGACGCGGGCTACGGCGCGCACCGTGTGTTGCGCGACGTAAGCGCCACGCTGCCCGCGGGAAAAATTTCCGTTATTCTGGGCGAATCCGGCAGCGGAAAATCCACGCTGCTCCGGCATCTCACAGGGCTGTCCCGTCCTCTTGGGGGGACGGTACGCATCGGCGGACGGGATATCTTCGCCTTGTCCCCCGCGGAATTCCGCCGCCTGCGCCGCCAGACGGGGGTGCTGTTTCAGGACGGCGCCCTGCTTGGCGCGCTGAATCTGGCGAAAAATGTGGCCTTGCCTTTGAGCGAGCATCTGTCTCTGCCCGGGAATCTGCTGAGAGAAGCCGCCCTGCGCGTTCTTGCAATGGTGGGTCTTGAGGAATTCGCCGATTATTATCCCAACCAGCTTTCCGGGGGCATGCGCAAGCGTGCCGGTCTTGCGCGGGCCATTATCGCCGAGCCGCGGATTCTGCTTTGTGATGAACCCACCTCCGGCCTTGATCCGGTCACCGCGGCCAGAATGGATGAACTTTTGCTGGCCTTGCACGCCCGGTATCCGGAAATGACCCTTGTTGTCGTCAGCCATGATCTCGCAGGCTTCAGAGCCATTGCCGAGCATGTTCTGGTCATCAGGGACAGCGGTCTGATTTTTGCCGGTACTCCCGAATCTCTTCTGGGCAGTAGGGATCCTTACCTGAGACAGTTTCTGGAACGCCGTTCCGGAGATGCCGGCCAAACCCTGCAGAGGCCCATGAATCCCCGGGTACATTCCGAGCTGGCAAAGTGGCTGGGCTCATAAGCATTTCTCCGTAGTTGCGACAGCGTGAAAATTGTTGACAATTTTTCTCCCGCTGCATAACAATTGTTTCCCGATGGCGACAGAGTGTAAACAAAGCGAACTGCGGGACGCAGTATTGGATTGGGATTGCTG
>JAISXC010000296.1 GCA_031270875.1 Desulfovibrio sp. | reverse complement strand
GGCATGGCGCGGCATCTGCGCGCTTTGCGGCCTGATCTGCTGATTGATACAACGCAGTGGGCGCGCGTCGGGGCGCTCGTCACGCTGCTTTCCGGCGTGCGCCACACCATCGGCTTTGATACCCCCGGCCAGCGGCGGAGGGCGGCTTACGCCTTTCCCGTCCGGCACAGAAATGATTGCCACGAGGCGGAAAATTTTCTGGCCCTCGCGAGAGCGGTTGACCCCGCCGCAACGGCGTCCCCGGAGCTGTTCCTGCCGGACGATCCTCCACCGGGGCTTGATTTGGAGAGACTTCCGCCCTTGGACAGAATCGTTTATCTGCATGCCTTCGCCTCAGGCGTCACGGCTGATCTCAGAAAGTGGACGGACGAGCGCTGGCGCGACGTGGCCCTGGCCTGTCACGCGGCGGGCTATGCCGTGTGTTTTACGGGCGGACCGGCGGATGCCGGAGCGGCGGATATACTTTTGCGCAGACATATTCCGACGGACATTCTGCGCGGCGGTATGGTGCGCTCCCTTGCCGGAAGTCTTGGCCTGAGTGAACTGGCCTGGCTGCTGCGTCGGGGAGCGGGGGCGGTTTCCGTCAATACCGGCTTTGTGCATCTGGCCGCCCTGTGCGGCATCCCCGTGGTTGATCTGCTCGGCCCCACCAATCCCCTGCGTTGGGGGGCTGTAGGGCCGAAGGTCATTTCCCTGCTCGCTCCGGGTGAAGATACGGCTTATCTGAACCTGGGCTTTGAATTGCCGGCCGGGGCCGCGCCGACGCTGCACCGACTGGGAGCGGAGGACGCGCTGAACGCCCTGCGGCGGCTCGGTCTCGCGGTGTAAGCGTCGGCTCCGCGCTTCGCGAAGTCCGGAGCGTGGCGCGGAGCGTTCAGGAAGGGGCGAGAAAATCCAGGCATTTTCCGGTCAGTTCATCCGCCAGATTCCCCACAACGGCAATTTCTTCCCGCGTGATGGCGTCAAAATGTATCCCGGCGCTCACGCAGACGGCGCAGCCCAGAGTGCGCGCCAAAGTCCGGGCCATACGCAGGGCTATCTCGTCCTCCCTGTGTCCGGGCAGCCCAAGAAGACGGCTTTGTTCGTCGGCGTCGCCGTCAGACCAGGCAAGCGCCACGGTTCCGATATGCGCGTCCCCTCCGCCGAGCAGGCATTGCACGTCCCTGCCCATGCGGACAACGCGGGACTCCAGGGCTATTCTTCCGGCCTGCGCCGTGAAACGGGCGAAATTTTTCACAGTGCGTACACTCTATCCCGGATCGGATGTTTTCCGCAAGGCCGCCGTTCGTGCTGCGCGCTCAGATTTCTGTTGACTTCCGCGCTGACATGCTATGATAGTAAGGCACATGGACGAACTCGTTTTTTCCAAATGGAGCCCCGGCGGCAACACAACCCTGTTTTTTCCGGCCGGAGGAATTGACGAACGAGCACAAGCGCGCCTGGCGCGTCAGGCGTTGGAAGAACACTGTCTGGGCGGCGAGCAGGCCGGCTTTGTGAATCCGGGCGAAGGCCGCCTGCGCATGGCCGGCGGGGAATTTTGCGTGAACGCCGCCCGCGCCTTCGGCGCGTTCATGGCTCTTGCCGAGGCGGAAAAATCGTGTCCGGGAACGCAATCCGGGCAGAGCGGAGATGGTCGGGAATCCTACTATGACGCGCGGGTTTCCGGCTGGCCCACGCCACTGCGCCTCCGTGTGCGGGGCAGACTCCCCCTCTGGGATGTCGAAGCGTGTCTGCTTCTGCCGCACTGCCCTGTGGAAAACCCCGGCGCGGACGAATACCTCGTGCGTTTGCCGGGCATTGCGCACCTGCTGCTGAACGCCGATACCCACTCATTTCCGGATGACTATACGGCTGCGGCGGTTCACATGCGGGAACTCCGCGGCATCGCGGACTGCGCCGCATCCGGCGTGGTGTGGTGGCGCAAGCGCCAGGGCAGGCTGGAGATGATCCCCCTGGTTCACGTTCGTGAAACGCGAACAACCTGCCTTGAACACGCCTGCGGTTCCGGGGCGCTGGCCTTGGCCCTTCTGCTTTCCCGTCTTGAAGGAGGACATTTTTTTTCCATCATGCAGCCCGGCGGTTCCTCTCTGGACGTGCGTCTGTACGGGGATGGGGAAGACCGGACGGCGGCGGTGAGCGGGCCTGTGTCCCTGGTCGCCAGGGGGTGCGTCTGGCTTTCCGGGGAGGGCGCGTGAAAGATTTGCGGGAAGGGTTCACCACCGGCACGGCTGCGGCGGGCGCCGCGCTCGCGGCGCTGACCCTGCTTGTGGAAGACCGCGCACCCGAAAATGTTACCGTCCCCTTGCCGCCGTATCAAGCGCCGTCCGCCTGTTCCGGTTTTGTGAGCGTGCCGGTGGAGATCTGCCGGCCGATCGGCCGCGGAGAGGGAAAATTTTTCGGCGCGGAGGCGGCCGTGCGCAAAGACGGCGGAGATGATCCCGACGTCACGACGGGCGCGCTCATTTCGGCCCGCGTGACGTTGGAACCGCTGCGGCGGGATTCGCCGTCGGACAGGGAATTTGTCCGCCTTGAAGGGGGCAGGGGCGTGGGCCGCGTGACCCTGCCCGGTCTGCCCGTGCCGGTGGGGGAGGCCGCCATCAATCCCGTTCCGCGGGAGCAGATGCGCGTTGCCCTGAGCCGCTATGCCGAGCGGGCGGCCCCGCGTTTCGGTCCGTGTCCTCCCCTGTCCGTGGTGATCAGCGTTCCCGGCGGAGAGGAACTCGCCCTGCGCACGCTCAATCCGCGCCTGGGCATTGTGGGCGGCATTTCGATTCTGGGAACTCACGGCACGGTGCGTCCTTTCAGTCATGCGGCCTGGAAGGCGACGATCAGGCAGGGGCTTGAGGTCGCTCTGGCCTCAGGCTGCGCGACGGTATGCCTTTCCACGGGCCGCCGGTCGGAGGCCCTGCTCATGCGTAGGCATCCACTTCTTTTGCCGCGGGCTTTCATACAGGCGGCCGATTTTTCCGCTTTTTCTTTGCGCGCGGCCGGGGCCATGCCCTTTGCGGACATCGTCTGGGGCTGTTTTTTCGGCAAGCTGCTCAAACTGGCTCAGGGCATGGAATACACCCACGCGCGTGAGGGAGACATAGATTTCGGGGAACTGGCGCTGCTGTGTTCGCGCAGCGGAGCCCGCTGCGCCGATGCCGTGCGGCGTTGCTCCACCGCAGCGCAGGCTCTGGAAATTCTGCTTGCGGATGAGGCGGGAAAGTTGGTCCTGGAGCTGGTGGCGGGCAAAGCGGCCGATCAGGCGGCCCGGTTTGCGGGGCGCGCCGTGAACGTCAATCTTTTTCATACGGACGGCGGCTTTTTGTGCGCGGCGTGAAACAGCAAGCCCTTCTGCCGGGCATAAAACCCAAAAAATCGCTGGTTCCGGCGGAGCAAGGCCCGCCCGGAGAAGCAGCGTCACAGGAAGCCGCGCCTGACGGGCAGAAAGACGCATGGCCCCCCATGTCGGAAATGCTGCACTCCCTGCTTGTTTTTGAACCCGCCGCGCAACAGCCGAGCCAGGAATTTTCCGAGCCCGAATGTCCGCCTCATCCGGCCCCCTGTCCTGTCGTCGTTCTGGGCATCGCCAGCGGTTGCGGCGACCTGTCCGAATCCCGGCGTCAACTGCTGGCGAGCGCGGATCTTCTTTGCGCCGGACGCGGTCTGCTGCGGCGTCTGTTCCCGGAAATCGGAGAAAACGGCGACGAGAACGGAAATGTGTTGTTTCTCTCCGCCCCGCTGGAGCCCGTTTACGCGCGGATTGAGGAGGTCCATGCCGCTGGTCTGCGCGTGCTGGTGCTGGCGGACGGAGATCCCCTGTTTTTCGGCATAGGCGCAAGTCTGGCGCGGCGCATGGGCAGGGGGGCCGTGCGCGTCATCCCCGCTCTGAGCAGCCTGCAACTGGCCTGCGCCCGCCTTTGCCTGCCCTGGCACGATGTTGTCTGCCTTTCCCTGCACGGGAGGGACAACTTCGGCCCGCTCAACGCGTCCGTGGGCAGAGGCGCGCCGCTCTGCGTGCTGACGGACGGCGACATCCGGCCGGACGCCGTGGCCCGGCATCTGCTTGATCGCGGGGTGGACTGGTTTTTCGCGCATGTTTTCGAACGGCTGAATTTTCCGGATGAAGCGGCAGCCCATGTGCCCTTGGACAAGGCGGCGGGCATGGTCTTTGGCCCGTCGTGCACACTCGTGCTGACGCCCTTGGCTCCACCGCGCAGGCCTTTTCTCGGTCTTGAAACCGGGGATCTGGCGGCCGAGAACGGCGTGGTGACCAAAACGCCCGTGCGCGCGGCGGCTCTCGCGCTGCTGCGCATCGCGCCCGGACACACTGTCTGGGATATCGGCTCCGGTTCCGGGGCCATGGCGATTGAGGCCGCCGCGCTGGCCCATCAGGGACGCGTCGTGGCGGTTGAAAAGAAGCCCGAGCGGGTCTTGTGCATTGAGGAAAACCGCCGCCGTTTCGGTGCCGCTCTTGTGGATATCCATCTGGGAGAAGCTCCCGGCTGCCTTGACGCGCTGCCGGAACCGCAGCGGATTTTCATCGGCGGGGGAGTTTCCGGAAAAGACGGTCCGCGGACGCTTCTGCACGTGAGCCGCCGACTGCCGCCCGGCGGACGCGTGGTCGTCAGTTGTGTCTTGTTGAGTACCCTTGCCCAATGTCGCGATTTTTTCAGGGATCAGGGCTGGCATTGCGAGATTGTTTGTGTGCAGGCGGCGGAATCCCGCCCTCTTGCTGGCGACGTGCATCTTGCCGCCATGAATCCGGTATTTGCGCTGGCCGCGCAGAAACCCGGGGAGACGCCATAAATGCCGGGGCTTGTGTCTTTTGTGGGGGCCGGCCCCGGCGATCCGGAGCTTATGACCATCAAGGGCCGCAAGGCCATAGAGGAAGCGGGGCTTGTTCTTTATGCCGGCTCCCTTGTGCCGCCCGGTGTAGTGGCCG
>JAISXC010000194.1 GCA_031270875.1 Desulfovibrio sp. | reverse complement strand
CAAGGGACATGCCCGGCGAAAGGGCAGCGATGCCGCCGCGCACCCCCCGCAGGATTGCTTCCATGTTCAGAACCTCCATGCCTATGGTGAGGGAAAGAACGGGAACTTTCATATATCCTGTCGTGCCTGGGTTTTTAGGTCCAGTTTAATTTTGGATCGGCTTCTGGTTACAGGTTACACTCAAGGCGTGGCGCGGATCTTGTCCCGGACATGGGGGAAAAATGAACAGAAGTTTCTCCGAAAAAATTCTCCATAAAATTCTTGCCCTTCGCTCTCCAATCGGATAGTCAAGTTCCTTGTGTGGTGGCCGTGCGGTTTTCCGGCGTTGCAGAGGTTGAACCATCAATTTCAGGCGGCGACATGAAAAGGCGAGAGCGAAGGATTTTCCTTTTCCGGTGGGAAGAGGATATGGTGGATAAGCGGGTTGAAACCGCTGGTTTCGGCCTGATTTTTGCACACACATTGCAATGCACGTCTCCTCTCTTCTCTCGAATATCATAAATAATCCCGCATAATTATATCCATTTTTTCCGCGCCGATTTTTCCATTTTGGCTAAGTTTTGGCTAAGTGCGTTGCCTATCCTGCGGCGTTCTCGTATATTGCCTCCATGAGCGCCACAACCAGTAGAAAATACATAAAAAACCAATTCGAGGGCGTCTTTTACCGCCCTTCCCCCAAACGCGATCCCAAATCTGGAAAACCCGACAAGGTATATTCGTTCTGGTTCGCTGACCACGAAGGCAAAGGCCACTGGAAAACAGTCGGCAGACACAGCAAAGGCGTCCGCCCCGCAACGGCCAGAACCGCCCGCGCCGCCTTCTTGGCCGAACTCGCGGCCACCGGAGTCAACCCCATAGAAAACATCAAGGTGACGGTCGGACAGGCCGTGGATGACTACACCTCCTGGGCCGAAAGCGAAGATAATGACTGGAAGTCTAGATGTTTCAACAATATAGTCAATATCAGATACATGAATAAAGGTATCACCCAACGTCCGCGGCATCCGGTCGCTGACTTCCGCAATCACGAGCTCGGCAACTTGTGCGGCATCTTTTGTATAGTCAACGGATACGCTGTGACTGCAATAACCGTGCTTGTCAGGCTTACTCACCTTGATCAGGGCCACGTCAACCTTGACAGTTCCTCTGGTAAAGAGGAGGGGAACTTCATGCTGAAACATGGGAGTAAAGATGGCTCGTCCATCATTAACCGCATCTCTTGTTGTCTTTCCACAAAAAAATGAATTATGAATAAAGTTATTTTGCAGTCCATTGGAGCAGTATGGTGAAGTTCCCATAGCAATCATATGCATCATCATAACATTTGTATATCTGTCTTTATCTGCGACCATCGCATCCAAGATAATTCCAGGTTCTCCAGCTGCATGCCCAACAACTATATAATCATTGGATTTAATATGCTTAACTGCCTCTTCAGCCGTTACTGTACGCTCAGCGTAGATTTGCTTCCACCTCATCCTTGCCACCTCATATTATGCGTTATTGCTCCAAGTACGACAGGAAAAATTATTTGTGACACAGGAAAATTTGGTTCATCCGGCTAAAAAAGTTAACTCTCTGAAATCACTAAACAGTAAACGTATGTATGATGAGGGGGCCGGGGGTAATCATTTCCCCCGACGAGGTTAGTGACGGAGCCCTGATACAGCAGCGTTTTCCTTGCGCATTTCAGGAAAGCACTGCAGCTCGGACAGCCGCGGCAAGTTTTCCGTAGTCTTCCTCGGAGGTCAGGATCGCCTTGCCGGAGAGCCCGCTCAGGTCGCCGTGCGAGGCGCAGGCCACGGGACAGCCGCAGACGACGGCCACAAAATGATCCGGACCGTCTCCGGCGGTTTCGGCAATATCGGCCTCCGGGAAGTCCGCGCGGAGCTTCGCCGCTATAGCGGTTCGGTCATAACGGGGATTGCACCCCCCACAGTACTTGAGGCGTATTTTTATGGACATGGGACACATACAGGGAGCGGCGGCGAAGAGTGAAAACCCACTTTCGCCGCCGCTCCCCCTCAAAACTTAAAAAACCACATTTCGCCGTGGATTCCCTTTCCCGATCAAGCGGTATGTTTGATCAGGGAAGGAACTTACTGGATGCGGGCGATGGCCTTGGCAAGTTGCTTTTTCTGTTCCACGTTCCCCTGGCGGGAGATCATGATCCGTTGCGCCTGGGGAGAACCAGCGCCGTGCATGGATTCCGTGCGATAGCCCACGGCCGCGGTACCCAGAGTCAGGTTTTCAATCAGGCGCAGGATTTTCAGCCGGTCTTCCGTCGGCACGGCGGCCACGCCCCGCAGGTATTTCTCGATATAGGGGCCAAGCTCGGGATGGCGCAAATCCTTTTCCGAAGGCGCCGTAACCATGAGGCCACCGGCAATGTCCTCAGCCAGACGGGTGATTTCATAGGGGAAACGGGTCACATTCTGCTTGCAGACGTTGGCCAACAGCAAATCAATGAGATAGTTGCCGGATTCCGTCCTGAACCCCTCCGAGGAGCAGGCGATGCCGCTGGAATACAGGGTTTCGTTGAGATGGATCATCTCGATGATCTTGTCCTTCACGTGGCTGGCCTTGTGCGCCCCGTTGTAGTCCGCCGCCAGGGCGGCGGCGCCGATGAGCACGTCGCCCACCCCGACCTTGCAGCCACCGTAACTCTGGCGGTGATAACCGGCAAAACGTTCCACCAGCATGCCGGAAAAATCCGTTTCCCCGTTCAGGAAAATACGGTTGTTTGGCACGAAGACATTGTCAAAGATGGTCAGGGCTTCCACTCCCCCATACTCACAGTTGCCCACATCAAGACGGGTGCCTTCCATTTTCCTGGTATCGCAGGACTGGCGTCCGATAATCATGAACAGGTTTTCCACATCCAGTGGAACGGCGAAGGACACGGCATAGTCCCTGTCTTCAGGACCCATGGCGATGGTGGGCATGACAATGACCTGATGGGAGTTGCAGATGCCGGTCTGGTGCGCTTTGGCTCCGCGCACGACGATGCCATCCTTGCGGCGCTCTACAACGCGCAGATAGAGATCCGGATCCGCCTGCTTGCTGGGGGAAAGGCCGCGATCTCCCTTGGGATCGGTCATAGCCCCGTCCACGGTCCAGTCCTTTTCCTGGGATTCCCGCACAAAATCCACAAAGTTCTTGTGATATTGGGTCCCATGCTTTTTGTCGCATTCAAAGGTGGTGCTGAAAATGGCGTTAAAGGCATCCATACCCACACAGCGCTGGAAACAGGCTGCTGTCTTTTGCCCGCAGAGGCGCTGCATCTTTACCTTTTTCACCAGATCTTCCGTGCTCTGATGGACATGCGCAAAACGGTTGATTTTTTTACCGCTGATGTGGGATTTCACGGTCATCAAATCTTCATATTCCGGTTTCTGCGCCAAATCGTATGTCGCTTTGACGGAATTCAGCGAGGGACGCAAGATCGGATGATCCGCAGCGCTGGAGAGCTTTTCTCCAAACATGAAGATTTTGATATTCATTTTGCGGATGCTTTCAACGTATTGTTCTCCGGTCATCATTGTCATGGAAATACTCCTCTATTTAATAGTGGGTGTAACTTGTCCTGAAAATACTTTACTCATAAAATCCTGGAGCTTGCTTGAACTGTTTCCAGGACTTCGGGTCATGCCCGGCGACAATGCGGGCGCCCTCCTCATCCTGGAGGTGGCGGATCCGTTGCAGCGTCCGCTCACAGTCGCCGAAATTCCAGGCCAGCCCCGGCAGCAGGTTCTTCTCAAGATTTTCATCCGTGTAGCAGGAATCGGCGGCAAAAAACAACTTGCCTGTTTTGGGCAGATTCACCATCAGGGACTGATGCCCAGGGGTGTGGCCGGGGGTGAAGTAGGTGACGATGCTTCCGTCCCCGAAGAGATCGAATGTGTCATCTTCCCAGCCGTGCAGGAACTGCCAGTCCACGGGCTTGTCGAAGTCCTTCCTGATGTACGCTCCGCGCATGAAGGAATCGGGCGTATAGGCGTAATGGATTTCGTCCAACTGCACGATATACTTGGCATTGGGGAATTGCCCCACGCCGCCGGCATGGTCCAGATGAAGATGGGAAAGAAGGACATAGCGGATGTCCTCGGGGCTGATTCCCAAGCTGCGCACGGCGCTGACGCACCACTGTTCTTTGGTCATGACAGGGTCATAGGCGGCGAGAATCCCTCCCCAGTGTTCCTCCTTGTGGTCCACGACCTCAAGGGCGTTACCCGTGTCAAAAAGGACCTTGCCCTTGGGGTGATCAATGAGCAGGAAGGGAACGGGAACATTGAACGCCTTTCCGACATCGACACCGAAAGTAAAATACTGCTTCTGGCTGAGCAACACGCCGCTCTCAAAAAGATAAAGCTTCATGGATTGCCTCTCCTCGGTAAAAGATTATTCGCCGCATGGCCACCCGCTCGGGGATAGCGGCTTCATCCGCCATGCCCGGCGCGGATTTTCGCATCCGGCGGAAAAAGTCTTGGGAAGACGCCGGGCGGAAACAGTTCTCCGCCCAGCCTCAGACCCGCCAGCCGTAAATTTCAAAGGCGTCCCGCGCCAGTCCTTCCCGGAATTCCGGCGCGGCGACAGCAATGAGGGATCGGGCTCGGGCCGGGTTGGTTTTGCCCTTCAGATCCGCTACTCCGTGCTCCGTGACGATGGTGTCAACGTCGTTCCGCGAGGTCGTTACAGGCTGGCCGCGGTCAAAGGCGCTGCAGATGCGGGAAATCCTGCCCTTGGAAGCCGTGGACGGCATGGCGATGACACTGCGGCCGCCTTTGGAAAAAGAGGCGCCCCGGACGAAATCCACCTGCCCCCCCACGCCGGAAAACTGCCGGGGGCCCATGCTGTCGGCGGCCACCTGTCCCAGAAGATCCACGGAAAGCGCGGAATTGATGGAGACAAGGTTGTCGTTCTGCCCGATAACGCGGGGGTCATTGACGTAATCAACGGGGTATCCTTCGATCAGGGGGTTGTTATTCAGCCATTCGTAGAATTTTCTGCTGCCCATGGCGAAGGTGATGATAATCTTGCCCGGATGCAGGGTCTTCCGGCTGCAGTTGACGACGTCCTTTTCCACAAGGCTCATCACGCCGTCAGAAACCATTTCGGAATGGATGCCCAGATCCTTTTTGTCCCCCAGAGAATGGAGCACGGCATCCGGAATGGCCCCGATGCCGAGCTGCAGACAGGCGCCGTCCGGGATAAGTTCCGCGATGTGGCGGCCGATGGCGGCTTCCACCTCGCCGATGACCGGGGGACTGAGTTCCAGAAGGGGATCGGAGGAGTTGACGAAGACATCCACCTCCGTAGCGTCAAGGAGCGCGCCTCCCCCGACATGGGGCATATTGGGATTGATCTCGGCAATGGTCAGTTTGGCGCTGAGCGCTGCCTGTCTGGTGTAGTCCACGGAAACCCCGAGGCTGACTTTCCCCTGGGCATCCGGCGGGGAAACGGTAATCAGGGCGGCATCCACGGGAAGAACCCCGTTCCGGAAAAGGTCGGGGATCTGCGCGAAAAAGATGGGGGTGTAGTCGGCCCGGCCCTCGGCGACAGCGGCGCGCGTGCCGCCGCTCAGGTACAGCCCGTTGAAGCGGAAATTCCCCTGATATTCGGGTTTACAGTATGGACTGTCGTTCAAGGCCACCATGTGCACAATCTCCACATTGCGCAAAGAAGAACCTCTGGCCACCAGAGCCTTGACAAGGGACTCCGGCGACCCAGCCGCATGGGCAAAAACCACGCGATCCCCGGATTTCACGGACTGAACGGCCTCTTCCGGGGTGACGGTGTTGCGGGCGATATGCTGCTGCCAATTCATGACGCCTCCTCTGGCTAGAGTGTTTTAACGCCTATTTGTCCTGAAGAGCGTGGGCGCAAGTAAATTGCACCCGTGCCAATCCCGGCATAAATCCGGGTATATTTTGTTTTCGGCAGAATCCAGTTGCCTTCCTGGCTGAGAAAGCGTGTGCCCAACCCGCAGATCAGGGCCAGGGTAAGTCCGCCGATGAGGCTTAGAGTTATCGGAACTACATTTTGTCCGCCTTGGGAAAAACACATGGAAAATGCGCCGAACATGATGGGAATATTCCGCACGGGCGTTTTGCCCAGAGGCGGGATGAAGTGAACGGCGCACTGGACGGCGCATAGCACGCCCACCACCAGAGCGGTGGCCACATCACCGGCTAGTCCCAGGCCAACCAGAAAGCCTATACAGAATAGGTAGATCAGGCCCCAGACAATCCCCATCAGCAGGCTCAGGAGGTAGGTCACATATTCTTCCGGCTTGGCTCCTCCGTTGAAGTAGATGGGCATGGCCACGAAGGTCATCCAGATTACATTGTACTGCGCCAGCGGAGTCTGGAGGTATATATATATATATATAGATGCCGCTGAACGCGCCGATCCATATACTCCAGTTAACCAGGTATTTTACAGGTATAACATCACTCCCGCCGGTTTCGGCTAAACGATGGCGATGGGACGAATCATCATGCTCGTGGCCCCCTTGGTGCGGGTGGGCAGGGTGATGAGTTTGCGAAAGCCATTCTATCACCAACGAGGTTGAAAAAGTATGCGCCAATTTTTGCTTCCTTTCAAGTACGAAGAAGAAACAAAAACATCCGGTTTGACAAGTTTGGCGGGCCTGCCTCTCTATCTTGATCTGCTGTATTCCCTGAATATCCCCGGAATCATGCGCCGGGAGCTTGATGCTGGCGTTCATGAAAGGGCCGCGTGGAAGCCGCTGGACAAGCTGCGCGAATACGCGGAGGTTTCTTTTGTTCCTGGCAGCCTCTCCGCCTCGAAACGCGGTTATGAGTTCCGCTATGTGGCAACACGCGAAGCGCTGGGAGAACAGGGTGTTTTGCCTGGCTCACCTGAGAAGAAATACCCGTTTCCGGTGGAAGAAATGAGCAGCCTCCGGTATAAAATCCAGGCAATCGTGACAAACAGGGGCATTCCGGCGCAGGATCTTGTTCATTGGTATTATAAGCGTTGCGGACATAGCGAGGAGGAGCATGCGGTTCTGAAAAATGAACTTGCCGGTGGAGTTCTGCCGTGCGGTAACTTTCACGCCAACGCAGCGTGGTGGTGGATAGCAGTCCTCTCTCATAACATTCATTCAATATTCAAGTTGCTGTGCTGCGCTAAAAGCTGGCAACGCAGCAGATTGAAGCGGATACGATTTTGCATAATCAATATAGCGGGGCGAGTTCTGGAACGAGGCCGCGAGCTTTATATCCGCCTGAGCTCCGGACATACGGCAAACAGCTTGTTTCAGTCAATCCGGGAAGCGATCTCCCGCTTGCGACCATGCCCGATGTAAAGGGTAATGATTGAAGCAAATGACCAACAACAGGAGAGGTGCGTCCAAAAACCGAAATAGACCTTTCAGGCGACAAGAAAAACCGCAAAAACCTCATTTTTGAATCATCTGGAGGCTTCCAGAATCCAAATTGGCGTCTCAAAAAAGCTGTTCCGTGAAGTTCACCTGCTTACGCGCAAGGGCGTGGTGGATTATGGGGGTTCGCGCCGCTTGCCCGCACGGCGCATATCCGTTATAGTGGGACGTCACGCCTGTACCATCGTAACAGGCGTGAAGATCGCAAAGCAAAAAACACGATTTTTGCTTTGCTCACGCCGCCTGCGGCGGCGCACCCCCTTGCGGGGTTGCGACTATTGTCGCTTGCCGCGACAATAGTATCCGCGTTGCGATGTCCGGAAGGGAGAAGCCTTAAACCGTAAAGGAATTTTTGATGAAACGTAGCAAAACACTGTCCTTGCTGCTTATGGGGTCTATCGGTATGGGCGCGCAGGGCTGCGGCACGGATCGCGCCGATGAGGGCATGTACACCTTTTCCTCTCTGCAGGAATGCGTGAACAGCGCCGTGTTT
>JAISXC010000201.1 GCA_031270875.1 Desulfovibrio sp. | reverse complement strand
GAAACTCAGCACCCGTACCCGCTCGGAAATGCAGGAACGGCTTGAGCGGGCGAAAATGAACCAAAACGACAAAACATAGGCGGAAGATATGGCTTTCTTCAAAAAGAAAAACCCGGTTCCGGACACAGGGCCGGGCAAGAGCAATCCCTACCTCAACGGCAGGGAGGAGTGGCTGGAGCGGTACGGCTCCTATATCAGCCGGGCGCGGCAATGGCGGATTATGAGCTTTCTGGTTGCCCTGGCTTTGATCGCCTCGGTTTCCGGCAACGTGATTCAGGCCCGGCAGGTGAAAACCATCCCCTACATCATTGAAGTGGACAATCTCGGCAAGTCCGCCGTCATGGCGCGGGCCAGTCCACGAAATCGTCGGCGGGCGGCGTCCAGGTGAACACGGGAATGCCGTCCTTCATGCAGCTCTCGATCAGGGCTGTGGTCAGATAGGCCCCCGTACCGCGGTTCGGGATACAAAACAGTTCCTCCTCCGCGCCGTCGCCGTAGGTTTTTATCAGGTCTTCCCGCCACGCGGCCTCGGCCTCCGGCGTCCACACCTTCTTTGTTACCCGGCAAATGCGGCGATACAGGCCGTCCGCCAGGGCGTCATCCAGGGTGATCCGGTGACGGCTGTACGGCAGCCGCCCGGCAATGACATCCCGCACCAGCTCGTTAAAGGCGTTGTCCGCGCCGTTGTGCGTGGAAATGACCACAACCTGCCCGCCCCACATGAGCAGGGCCAGAGCGGCTTTCAAAATTTCTCCGAGATCGTCCACAAAAGCGGCTTCGTCAATGACCACGCGCCCCTGCTTGCCGCGCAGGTTTGACGGGCGGGAAGACAGGGCCAGAATTTTGTTGCCCCCGGCAAAATCAATGCGGAACGCCTTGATCTCCCGTTCGTCGCCGTCTTTGAGAACTTCTTCCCCCATGCCGCGCACCCCGGCGTCAAAGCGTTTCGCCCATTCGCCGCAAGCGTCTATATACTCCCGCGTCATGTCCTGATTGAAGGAAATATAGAGCACGTCCATTCCGGTTGCGGACGCGGCCAGCAAAACATCGTCGGCGGCCTGCGCCCAGGTCAGCCCGATACGGCGGCTTTTCTCGCAAACCTTGACCTGGGCCTTGTCCGCCAGCCAGCGGGCTTGATAGGGTAGGAAAATATTGTCGGCGTCCGGCATATTACACACCCAGAACAGCGCGGATAGCCCGCAAATTTTCGTCTGACAGGGCTTTCGGCCTGTCCTTTTCCGCCCCGCCCCCGTGCGCCGCTTCCAACTGCCCCACCAGGGCAAGGCATTTCTGCACCTCCTGCACGGCACGCAAATTGACATCTTCAGGCCGGGCCAGCAGCAGGGCCAGCTTGCTTTCAACGGCCTTGCGCAAGGCCGCTATGGCCTCGCCGGGCGTGTTTACAGAAATGGCCGGAGACAATTCCCCGAAATCATTGCGGGTTGCATTCTGTCTGGCAATTTCCGCCTCTTTGAGCGCCAAAGTTTCCAAGCTGGAAACGGCAAAGCCGGTTTGCGGGTCTTTGGTCTGGATCAGGGCTTTCAGCATGGCGGCGCGGGCCAGCACCTTGTCGGCGCGTATGTCGGCCTGCGCCCTGGCGATCTCTTCACGCTTTGCCCGCCAGCCGTATTTCTCAGCCCAGCGCTTCAGGGTTGACGCGGCAACGCCCGTTGCTTTGGCAACGGCGTCAAAGGACAGCCGGTCAACGCAATAGAGTTCCTGCGCCTGCCAGACCGTTTCCGCCTCATGCTCCCACCCCATGCCGGCCCCCTTATACGCCGAGGTGTTGTTCCAAAATTGCGATCTTGCGGTTTGGCGCGATAACCAATGCCTTGCCGTGTTATGTTAAGCAGGCAGGCAACCTCTATCGGTGTATATGCCTCTCTTAACATTACGCCACTACCTCTTTTGGATTACCTTTTTCCGCCTGCAAATCGTGCGGCAAATCCAAGTCGCAAGGATTGCGGCATATTCAGACCTTTTTCACGCCCCGGCGACAGCCGCCCTTGTGGACGGGTGTTTCACGGCGATTTCTTTTCCGTCTATGGTCAGCTTTTCATTCCTCAAAAAGCCTTCATCATCTCCCCACGTATTCAATGTAATGACATGACCGAGACGCCGAAGGAGATCCGCGCTGCATGACGCACAACCGTAATTTACGCGATTGCGGCCATAATCTTTTTTGTCTGCATAGTAATTTACTCTTCCGGCTGATCCTATAAGATCAACCTGGAGGCGTTCGACAACTTCGTTTAGGTTGTTCAGTTCGTTCATGGCGTTCATGGCGTTCTCCCCTGGCCGGGAACACATATTTTTCCATGCGGCGCAAGATGTGATTCTTGTATGCCGCCGTCCAGCGAACCGAATGTTTTTCCAGCCACTCCAAGGCGATTGCCTGAAAAGAGTTCTTGGCGGAAATGGCAGCAACCGCCTTGGCTTCCTGTTTGGCGGCGCTGGGGTCTATGTTGTCCACCAGCAGCTTTTTGGCTGCATCCCGGCGCTCCCGCGCTTCTTTCAAGCTGACGGCGGGGTACGGCCCGAT
>JAISXC010000106.1 GCA_031270875.1 Desulfovibrio sp. | reverse complement strand
GATAATGAACCGGCAGCGCGATATACAGCATGGAGTCGCCCATCACGCAAAGCGCTGTGATGAGCGCAAAGACGACAATGTGTTTCTTGTTTTTTTCGGCGGCGTCCATGAAACAGTTTTTCCCGTCAGGCAGTAATAGGCCCGCCTTACGAAGGCGTCAAGCCATGCCCGCCCCCGTTGCCTTTGCGTCCCGAAACCTGTATCAGAAAAACAGGCGGGCGTACCATTTCAATTTCCGTAACGGGGACAGCGGCATGCAACGCGGTCAAAAAATTCTGATTCTGGGCGTGGGCAACATTTTGCTGACTGACGAAGGCTTCGGCGTGCGCGCCGTGGAGTATCTGCGGGAACGCCATGTCTGGCCCGACCATGTGCGCCTGCTGGACGGCGGCACGCAGGGTCTCATGCTCATGCCGGACATTCAGGAATGCGACCTGCTCGTCGTGCTGGATGTGGTGCTTGGCGGCGGAACTCCGGGGACAGTCTATCTTCTGGAAGGCGAAGATCTGCGCAAAAGCTTCAGTTTCCGCGATTCCATGCACCAGACGGACCTGCTGGACACGCTCCTCACCTGCGAGCTTGCCGGACACAGGCCGCAGGCTGTTGTCATCGGCATGGAGCCTTTTGACTGCAAAAGCACGGGCGTGGAACTGACGCCCGAAGCCGCAACCCGCCTGCCGGAATTCTGCCGCAAGGTCCTGTCGGAACTGGCCCGACGCGGCATAGAGCCGATCGCTCCCGAAATGCAGGATGGCTATACGGTCCTGCGCCCCACGCAAAAATAGGTGAAACCCCGCTCCGCCATGGCGGAGGGGGAATACAGATTGCGCCCGTCAAAGAGCAGCGGGTCCGCGAGCAGGGATTTAACGCGCGCGAAGTCCGGATTGCGGAACTGGTTCCACTCCGTGGCGACAAGCAGGGCCTGCGCGCCCTCGCACACGTCGTACTGGCCGTCCCTGATCTCCACCAGAGGATTGTCCCTGAAAATACGGCGGGCATTCCCTCCGGCCACCGGGTCAAAGGCGCGCACTTTCATGCCCCGCCCCGTCAGACCGGCTATGATGCTTATGGAAGCCGCCTCGCGCATGTCGTCGGTATTGGCCTTGAAAGCCAGCCCCCAAAGGGCCAGGATCTTACCCTCCACCCCGCCCCGGGGTTCAAAATACTCCTGAATGCGCAGGGCCATGCTCTGTTTCTGGCGGGCATTGACGGCTTCCACGGCATTGAGCAGCAGCGGCTCCACTCCCGCTTCGGCGGCGGTGTGCGCCAAGGCTCTGACATCCTTGGGGAAGCAGGATCCGCCATAGCCGAGACCGGGGTAAATGAACTGGTAGCCGATGCGCGTATCGGATCCTATGCCGGCGCGCACGTCGCGCACATCCGCTCCGGCGCGTTCACAGATGGCGGCGATTTCGTTGATAAAGGAAATCTTTGTCGCCAGCATGCAGTTGGCGGCGTATTTCGTCATTTCCGCGCTGCGCGGCGTCATGACGAGAATCTTGTCGCGGGTGCGGGCAAAGGGCGCGTAAAGCTCCCGCATGACGGCGGCGGCCCTGTCGGAATCCGTGCCCACGACCACGCGGTCAGGCTTCATGAAATCCGTAACCGCGGAACCTTCCTTGAGAAATTCCGGATTGGAAACCACGGTGACCGCAAGGCCGGAATTTCTGGCCGCAAGCTCCCGCTTGATGATGCCGCGCACCATGTCGGCCGTGCCCACAGGCACTGTGGACTTGTCCACCACAATCAGATTTGTCTGCATGGCCCGGCCGATTTCGCGAGCGGCCTGTCGCACATAGCTCAAATCGCACGAACCGTCGGGCAGAGACGGGGTGCCCACGCAAATGAAAGCGCACTCCGCCTCCGCAAGGCCGTCGGCGAGGTCCGCGGTAAACAGCAGACGGCCGTCGGCGCGGCTGCGCCGAACCATATCCTCCAGACCCGGCTCGAAAATGTGGACGGAACCGGCATTGAGCTTTTCAACCACAGCGGGGTTCACTTCCACACAGGTCACGGTGTTGCCCATTTCCGCGAAACAGGCGGCGCTCACCAGGCCAACATACCCCGTGCCGATAATGCACAGCTTCATTCGCAACTTCCCCCTATTTCCGCAAATCCCACGCCGGCATCCCGCGCTTGACGCACGGCGGCGAAACAGTCACAATAGCGCGCATCCCATTGTATTTTGCCGTAACCGGCGTGTCACAATACTCAAAAATCCGGCGACGGGCAAGCTCAGGACAACAGCCGCAATTCCGGCACAACAGAAATGATTATAGGACTTGGCGCGGATATCGTGGAAATTCCCCGCATTGAAAGAATATGCGGGCGATTCGGCCATCGTTTTCTGGAAAAAATCTTTACGCGGGATGAGTTGGAGGAACTGTCCGCCGCCTCCGCATCCACCCTCGCCGGTCGTTTCGCGGCCAAGGAAGCGGCCGCCAAGGCACTGGGCACGGGATTCAGCGGGGGCATAGGGCCGCGGCAGATTGAAATCGGCCGCAACAGCCGCGGGTCTCCGCAGATAACCTTTCTCGGCAGGGCCAACGAACGCTGCGGGGCGCTCGGTGTCGCGCGCGGCCTGCTTTCCATCAGCCATGAACGCTCCCTGGCCTTCGCCGTTGTCGTGCTGGAGGGATGATGGAAACAGACGCGGATTTTACGGCCTCCCTGCCCCCCCTGCCGCTGCCGCGGGAAATGCGTCTGTGGGACGCCGGCGCGGTCGCCCTGGGCCTGCCGGAGACGCTGCTGATGGAAAACGCCGGACGAGCCGCTTTTGACGTTTTGCGACAGCACGCGCCGAACATTGCCCGGGAGCGGGTATGGCTTTTCATGGGGGGCGGCAACAACGGCGGCGACGCCGCCTGTCTGGCGCGCCACCTGCTCGACGCCGGCGCGGGCGTGCTTGTTTCGCACACAAAACCCCTTGGGGAGTACAGGGGGGCCGCAGCCAAACACATGCGCCTGGCGAAAGCGGCCGGAGTTCCCTTTGCTCCCCTGCGGCGCCGCATGCCGGACAACGCCCCGACAATTCTGGTGGACGGTCTGACAGGCGCCGGTTTTTCCGGAAATCTGCGCTCCCCGTTGCTGGAGCTTGTTGAAAAAATCAACGGCATTTCGGCCCGGTTTGTGCTTGCCCTGGACATTCCTTCCGGTCTGGACGGCGTTACGGGCCTGCCCTCTCCCGTGGCCGTGAGGGCCGACGCCACGGTCAGCTTTGCCGCGGCCAAACCGGGGCTTGTTCTGCCTTGGGCGCGGGCTTATACGGGCCGTCTGCACGTCCGCGGGATCGGCATCCCCGCCCGTGTGCGCTCACAATCCCCCTGCAGCGCCCGCCTGCTGGACGCCCGCTGTCTGGCCCGTCTTCCGGGGCTTCCTGAAAACTCCTACAAGAACCGCTTCGGCCATGTTCTCGTAATCGGCGGAATTCCGCAATACAGCGGCGCGGCGCATCTGGCCGCGCGCGCCGCCCTGCGCGCCGGCGCGGGACTTGTCAGCGTCGCGTCCCCCGCAGAAGCCGAGGGACGGATAAAAAGCGGCCTGCCGGAAATCATGACCCTGCCTATGGGCGATCACGGCAGCCGGACATGGCCGGGCGCGCTTCCGGAAAAACTGCTTGAACTCCTGAACCGTTGCGACGCGCTGGTCATCGGGCCGGGTCTGGGGCGCGGCCATGAGGCGCGCGCTTTTCTGTCCGCCGCGCTGTCCCTGCCCGGGCGCCCGCCGGCCGTGGTTGACGCCGACGCCCTCATGCTCCTCGCGGGGCATGAGGAACTGCTGCGACACATCGCCGACGGCGACATCGCCACCCCGCATCCGGGGGAAGCGGCGGCTCTGCTGGGCACAACCGCGCCGGCCGTGCAGGCCGACAGGTTCGCCGCGCTCGGCGCGCTGCGCCGCCTGCTCCCCTGCGCCGTGATCCTCAAGGGCGCGGGAAGTCTGGCGGCAAAGGCGGACAATCCCGTTCTCGTAAGCCCCTACGATGTTCCGCAACTGGCGGTGGGCGGCAGCGGGGATGTTCTGGCGGGTTGTCTCGGAGCATTTCTGGCCCGCGGGCGGTCTTGCGCACACGCGAGTCTGGCTTTCGCGGGCATGGGGATCGCGCTGCATGCGCTCGCCGGCATTGAGTGCGCCGCGTCCTTCCCCGGACGCGGCAACACGGCGGGCGAAATCGCCGACGCCATCCCCCGCGCCCGGGCAAAATCCGCGCGGACGGAGGATTCAACCGCATAGAGAGGCAATCCGCGGTGGCCGAAATACGTCTTGAAAGCCTTGAGGACACAAAACGTCTGGCGCGCTGGTTCGCGCAACGCCTTCCCCGCCGCAGGCCGGTAAGGGCGCTTCTGCTGCGCGGACCGCTCGGCAGCGGAAAAACCACCTTCGCCGGCTGCCTTGCCCGGTCTCTGCCCGGAGGGGAAGCCGCTGAAACGGGCAGCCCCTCCTTTACCATCTGCAACCGCTATCCCACCACCCCGATCATGCTGCACGGCGATTTGTACCGCTGCCCGGCCTCGCCGCCGGAAGAACTTACAGAAGCGTTGCAGGACGCCGACATACTGACTGTTCTTGAATGGGCCGAATTCCTGCCCAGGACAGAACTTCCCGAAGAATTTCTGGACATACTTTTTACACCGTGCGAAAGTACGCGCCTGTTGACCGTAAAGGCTGTCGGCCGCGACGCGAAAGCGCTGCTGGGCGAGCTGCGACGGCACTGGACGGAAACAGTCGGCAAGGACCAAGAGGCATGTCTGCTATGAAAATTCTTGTGCAAAAATTCGGCGGCACCTCCGTGACCACGCTGGAACGGATGCAAAAAGTGCGTGAGAAGGTGACGGACGGCCTCGGACGAGCCGACAAGGTTGTGGCCGTGCTCTCGGCCCGCGCCGGGGACACCGACAATCTGCTGGCGCTGGCGGGGCAATGGTCAAAAAATCCGGACAGGGC
>JAISXC010000029.1 GCA_031270875.1 Desulfovibrio sp. | reverse complement strand
GCGTACAAGGCGCCGCGCACGCAGGCCTCGTTGCCCTGGACAAAAGAAATATTACGCTCCTCGTTGCTCATGCCCCCGCCTCCTTCCCGGTCTTGCTTTTCTTCGCGGGCTTGTCGATTTCTATGGCCAGGTCAGGACAGTAAAGCTCGCACATGCCACAAAGAACGCATGACTCAGGATCATGCACGGCCTTGTCCCCGCGAAGGCCGAGAGCCTTCTTGGGGCAAAAGGCCACACATATGCCGCACCCCTTGCACCATCCCGCGTTGATCCTATATGACTCCATACTGACTCCAGGGTAATGAACGGGTTCGCGCCGGACGGGTTCACAATCTTCCGGCGATGGCATGCAAAAATTCCTCGGTGTTGACCGCGCGTCTGGACGGCAGGTCGGAGAGGCCGTAAAGATCCCTGGTCATCGTGCCCGCTTCGATGGTATCAACGGTGGCCTTTTCCAGGTTGTTCGCAAAGGTCGTCAATTCCTTCAGGCCGTCCAGCTCGCCGCGTTTGCGAAGCGCCCCTGTCCAGGCGAAAATTGTCGCCGTGGCGTTCGTCGAGGTTTCCTCCCCCTTCAGGTGTTTGTAATAGTGGCGCGTAACTGTGCCGTGGGCCGCTTCGTACTCAAAGCACCCGTCGGGGGAAACGAGCACCGATGTCATCATGGCCAGGCTGCCGAAAGCGGTGGCGACCATATCGGACATGACATCGCCGTCATAGTTTTTGCACGCCCAGACGAAACCGCCGTCAGAACGGACAACCCGCGCCACGGCGTCGTCAATGAGGGTGTAAAAGTATTCAATGCCAGCCGCCTTGAATTTGTCCTCGTAGCCTTCCCTGAAGACTTCCTCGAAAATTTCCTTGAAACGTCCGTCATATGTTTTCAGGATGGTGTCCTTGGTGGAGAACCAGAGCGGCTGCCTGACGGAAAGGGCGTACTTGAAACATGACCGGGCGAAACTTTTTATGGAGGCGTCCAGGTTGTGCATCCCCATGGCGATTCCCGGTCCCATGAACTCATGGAGCAGCTCGCGGGTGACGGCGCCGTCGGCCCGGGTGTATACCAGCTCCACTTTGCCGGGTTTGTCCACTTTCATTTCGGCAGGTTTGTACACGTCGCCGTAAGCGTGGCGCGCTATGGTGACGGGTTTGGTCCAGTTTTTTACGGCGGGCTTTATGCCCCTGACCAGAATGGGGGCGCGGAACACAGTGCCGTCCAAGGCGGCGCGGATGGTGGCGTTGGGACTGCGCCACATCTGTTTCAGTTTGTACTCTGCCATGCGCTGGGTATTGGGCGTGATTGTCGCGCACTTGACGGCGACGCCGTATTTTTTCGTCGCCTCCGCGGATGCGACGGTAATTTTGTCGTCCGTCCCATCGCGGCTGGGCAGCCCCAGGTCATAATACTCCGTTTCAAGATCCACATGCGGTTCCAGAAGTATCTCCTTGATTTTCTTCCAGATGATGCGCGTCATTTCATCCCCGTCCATTTCCACGAGGGGGGTGGTCATGGCAACTTTAGTCATACAATCGCTCCTTAATGTTGATGGAATTGCCTACACCAGAACCAGTACCAAATAGCCCACAACCGCGCCCACCAGGGAAGGTATGGCATTGCGTTTGGCCAATTCCATGGGATTGACCCTGGCGAGGCCAGAGCACACGATGCCGACGCCCGACAAGGGGGACATGCAACGCCCAAGGCACCCGGTCAGGGTGGCGATGGCACCCATGACGATGACGTCCATGCCGAATTGCGGGGCATGCACCGTAATCGCCTCGTTGAAGGCGATGGTGGCGGCATTGCCCGATCCGCACAAGACGGCCATGGCAAAGGGGCCTATGGCGGCGGCAAGACTTGCCGCATTGGTGGACGATTGCATCAGGCCGATGCCCGCATTCACCAAACCTATGGAAGTCATCCCTCCGACAAACACGTCAGCGGCTATGACGATGCCCAGAATGTCGGCATAACCTTTTCCAAGCCCGTTATAAAAAGATTTTGTCAGTTCCTTTGGGTTCTTGCGCGTAGCGACAAGCGCGATGACGGCGCCGAGCAGCATGGTATGCTCCACCCGCAGCTTGCTCAGCCAGGGCACCTGCTGGGGGAAGGACGCCCCAACCATGAGCAGTACTATCGGAATTACGGGGATAACCGCATACACGGGATTGACCTTGAAGTCCGCCGGCGGCGCATACTCGTTGTTGACATCCTCAAAGCCCTTTGTCTCTTTGGTGACGAATATGGCGAGCATCCAGAGAACAAAGGCGGCCACCAGCACCGAAGTGACGCTGGCTATTGAGTGGCGGGTAATGACCTCCATGACGTTGACCTCCCTGCCGTAAACCTGGGAGGCAATTTGGGCCACCATGGGGTTGTGCGGAAGCCCCGGGGACAGGATGCTGCCGTAGGTGCCCATCATGACTGCCGAACCGGCCATGGCGGGAGGAATCCCCTGGGAGACAAGCAGGGGAATGACCACCGAGCCCACAGCGGCGGAAACGCCAGCCGCGCTCGGCAGAGAGATATTCACGAAGAAGGTTGTCAAGGTGGCCGCCGGAATGAGTATCAACCGGACATGCCGCAACCATCCGGAAACGCCCACGCTGAGATGCGTGTCACAGCCGGTGAATTTCATGGCATAGGCGAAACCCATGACCGAACAGATGTTGCAGATGAGGTTGCTTTCAGTCATCCCCTTGGTGAATCCCTGGAAAGCGGCCATGGGGTCGCCGGCGCAAACGGCCATGAGAAAGCCCGCCGTAATCAGCACCATGCGGGATTCATAGCGCTTGAGCATGGCCCACACTGTGGCGATAAGAAGACCCACTCCAATCCAAACCATCATAACGGATTTCTCCTTTTAACGTAAATCTGCTTTATATGATCCTGAACCAGCAGTATGGGGAGGCGACGGTCAGCTTGTTCCGCCGTCGCGGGTCATGCCTGTCCGGTGCGCTGTTCATGCGCGTTGCGCACCAGGGCCGCATAGCGGAACACCATATGGACAAATTTGCCGCAGGGCATGGTCAGAAACAGCCCCAGCACCAGTCCGAGATGAATGCAGAGCAGCAGACCCATCAGTTCGGTGGAGCGGAACAGAAGCAGGAGCAGGCCGGAAAGGGAAACCAGGAAAAGCAGAGTGGAAAAGGCCATGTCCATGCCTGTGGAAGCGGGATCGGCCGGCCTTGTGTCCATGACGGTCTTCAGCCAGAGCATGCCGCCCGTTCCCGCCAGCAGCCCCAGACCGCCGATGGTGCCCAGCAGCACCGGCAGGCTGAAGTATCCGTATGGGGCTGGCCAGCCGAAGATGTGGTCATACATGAAAGCCACAGAGGTTGAGGCGAGGCACAGGAGGAAGCCGTAAAAAACCGCATGGTGAAATTGGCGGCGTATCATGCTGAACCGGTTGTCGGGGTAATTGCAGCCGTCCCCCCCGCCGTCAAGGTATTTGAGAGTCAGGACGTCCCTGAAGGCTTTTTTGTGCGAGGCCCAATCCAGCCATTGCAGTTTTCCGTCCGAAATCCTCCAGAACGCGATTACGCCCCGCAGCAGAGCCACCAAAGCAAACAGGCCGGCAAGGCAGAATACCAGCAGCATGGCGCCGTAAGGGATGATTTTGTAAAAAGACCCCGCGCCGCTGTGGGCGCCGAAAAAGACCGACGGCCCTGAAGCGCACAGCGAAACCGCCGTTAACAGGATGGTGGCCGCCAGGGAAACGGCGAAAACATAAAAGGCGTTGTTGGGAAAAAGTTTTTTGAGGAATCCCGGAGCCGTTTGCTCGTATGTCTGGGCGCGGAGGGCGCTCATGGCCCGGGGGAAATTCAATTGGAATTCATGGGGCGGAGCGTATTGACAGCAATAATAACAACTCCGGCAGTTGTGGCAGAGGTTCGCCAGATAGTTCAGATCGCCGGCCGTAAAGGTGCGGCGCAGTTCCATGGCGGGAAACAAGGCGCATATTCCCTCGCAGTAACGGCATGCGTTGCAGATGCCCATGACACGGTCGGCTTCCTTCAGGACCGCCGCCTGCTGTTTACAATTCAGTTCATCAGACATGTCGCTGCCTCCTTGCCGGCCAGACGGCCAAACACCGTGCCAATGGTCATGCCAAACCCGGCCATGTATCCCTGGCCGAGAACATTGCCGGAAGTGATTTCCCCGGCGGCGAAAATATTGTTGAAAGGCGTGTCGTCCTGCCGCACCACCCGCGCCTGTTCGTTGATGACAAGGCTCAGGTAGGTGAAGGTGATACCCGGACGCAGTGTGTACCCGTAGTAGGGCGGCGTATCAAGCGGCCGTGCCCAGTTGGTTTTTGGCGGATCCAGACCTTCCGTGGCAAGGCCGTCCAGCTCTCCGGGGTGAAAGCCGCCCGGCTTTGTGCTCGCGTTGAACGCGCGTACGGTTTCTTCAACAGGGCCCGACTCCAGGCCCATTTGCTCCGCCAGCCCGCCGATGGTGTCGGACTCCAGGGGGGGAAACACGGAGGGCATGAACAGGTTGATGGATTTCGCGTCAATGAACACATATCCGATCTGGTCGGGCTGCCCTGCAACCAGGCGACCCCATATGGCATAGCGTTTGGGCCAGAATTCTTCCCCTTCATTATAAAAACGCTGCCCGTTCCTGTTGACCACAATGCCGAAGGGCACGCAGTCCAGACGGGTGCAAATCCCTCCGTCAAATTTTGGCGCCCTGCCGTCTATGGCCACACAATGCCCCTGGGTGGGATCGCCTATGGTTTTGGCGCCCTTTTCCATCATGGCTTTCAGCATGACGCCTTTGTCATAGGGCGTTCCGCGGATGAGAAAGTTGTCCGCCGTAGGCCCCCAGGCATCCCTCAACCATGCCTTGTTGCCCTGATAACCGCCGCAGGCGAGCACCACGGAGCGCAGGCGTATGAGATATTCCCCTTTCGGCCCCCGCGCGCGGACAGCCGTACAGGTGCCGTTCGTCACCTCAAGATCAAGGGCTTCCGTGTCGTACATCACCTGTACGCCCAGACGTCTGCATGTTTCGTGGTAGGCGTTGATGAGCGCCTTGCCCCCGCCGCGGAAAAAGGCGTTGGTGCGCGACAGGTGCAGTGTTCCGCGCATCGCGGGCTGGAAACGGCAGCCGCGGGCCGTCATCCAGTCTCCCACGTTACGGGAGCCGCGAATGACCAGACGGGCCATGTTCTCCGTAGTGTTGCCCTTGGTCACCGTCAAAAGGTCATTGTAACACTCTTCCTCCAAATAGGGGCCCGTGAGGAAGGAGTTTGCCGCATCATGAATATAGCGGATATTGCGCGTATGCCGGCTGTTTCCTCCCCGCACCTCAATGGGGGACGATTCCAGCACCAAAACTTTCCGACCGAGTTCCCTCGCGGTTATTGCCGCGGTCAACGCGGCATTTCCTCCACCGATGACAAGCACATCCGTGCTTGTGTGTTCGAGAGTCGCCTGTTTTCCACTCATATCAGTCTCCTTGGCCGTACTGGACGCAAAGAACGTGAAACACCTATGACACGTTGTAATAGTTGATCAGAGACCCGGCCAGCAGGATGCTGCGCTCCTCATCGGCCATGCCGGGCAAAGTGAGCCTGAGGGGCGTTCGGGCGTCTCCGCGGATACGCCCCGCTTCGAAACTTGTTTCTCCCGCCTGAAGTTTCGCGCGGATGTCGGGAATATATATGATATCGCCGCACCGCAAATCCGCGGACGCGGCGTTTTCCAGGATGAATGGCAACAGACCCCAGTTGATGCAATTGCTGCGGTAGCGCTTGGTGGCGTAAGCACCCGAGATGTTGGCCCAGCCGCCGAGCACTTTTTGGCAGGAAGCCGCCTGCTCGCGGGCGGAACCGTCGCCCGGGCAGACGGCGAACACGGCGCTGCCGAGCCCCGCGCTTGTCTCACGGCCTTCCAGACCGGCACGGCGGAAAATTTCCCGCACCTCCTCCGGCATGGGGCGGCCTTCGGCAAGCGCCTGGCGTCTTTTTTCCTCCAGCGAACGGATATCCTTGGCCCGCTGCACATAGCCGGGGTCCTTGCGTTGCAAGGTATACTCCGCCATCCGTTGCGGGTTGGAACGGAAGGATGAGGGTTCTCCCGAAGCGATGAAGTCGTCCGTGGTGGTCACCGGATCATACAGGGCGGAGGCCACGCTCAACAGCAGATCCTTGGGCATGGCGGGCATGGGCGGCCAGGCGTCGATGTTGGGGCCGCAGGTCAGCGGGGTGTCGGCCCGGGGCCTGCCCCGGCCATGATAGACGCAGCTTTTGTACAGAGCCGGACTGAACGAATAGTCTCCATAAGCCTCACTCCCCTCCTCCGAGGCGGCAGCGGTGAGCAAACCGCCATTGGCGGCGGTGGCCGCTATGGAGCGGGCGTCCATCATCGCCACATAGGCGATCTGGCCTTCGGGCGGTTTGGAGCCTTCGCGGTTGGCGAAATTGCGCGTGACATGGCGGATGGAAAAACAATTCTGCCCCGGCGTGTCGCCCGCTCCGAAACAGGGACCGCAGAAGGCCGTGCGTAGCGTGACGCCCGCGGAAATAAGATCCGCGGCGGCACCGACGCGCAAAAGTTCCTGCATGACGGGTTGGCTGGCCGGATACACCGAAAGATCGTAGCCCAGGGCTCCGACGCTCTTGTTTTTCAGTATGGCCGCCATGGCCCGCAGGTTTTCAAAACTGCCGCCGCAACAGCCGGCCACAACGCCCTGGTCCGTGCGCAGACGCCCTTTTTCAAGCTTTTCCAACAGATTGACGGAGGAAACGTATTGTTCCGACAGAAGCGCGCGGGCTTTTTTTTCGACTTCCGCCAGAATGTCCTGCGCATGCCCGTTAAAATCGGCGATGGTATAGGCGTTGCTGGGATGGAAGGGCAGAGCGATCATGGGTTCCACAGTGGAAAGATCCAGATGGATTACCTTGTCATACCAGGCACCGTCCTGCGGCAGCAGTTCCCTGTATGCCTCAGGACGCCCGTGGGAGGCCAGGTAGTCGCGCACGGCGGCATCCGTCTGCCATATGGAGGAAAGACAGGTCGTCTCCGTGGTCATGACGTCGATGCCCATGCGGCAGTCCATGGACAACCCGGCAATGCCCGGCCCCAAAAATTCCATGATGCGGTTTTTGACCACGCCATCCTTGTACACCGCGGCAATCAGGGCCAGAGCCACGTCCTGGGGGCCGACGCCCGGACGAATTTTGCCTGACAGGCAGACAGCCGCCACCTCCGGGGGGGCGATGTCCCAGGTGCGTCCCACCAGCTGCTTGACAAGTTCTCCGCCGCCTTCGCCGACGGCAAGACAGCCCAGCGCGCCATAGCGCGTGTGGCTGTCCGAGCCCATGATCATTGTCCCGCAGCCGGCCGTCATTTCGCGGGCATATTGATGGATAACGGCCATATGCGCCGGAACATAGTCCCCCCCGTAGCGCATGGCGGCGGAAAGCCCGAAGCGGTGGTCGTCGTTGTTGATGGTTCCGCCCACGGCGCGCAGCGTGTTGTGGCAGTTGGTCAGCACCACGGGGAGGGGAAATTCCTTCATCCCGCTTGCTATGGCTGTCTGGATAATGCTGACGTAGGTAATGTCATGCGTCATGAGCCCGTCAAATTTGATTTTGAACTCTCCGGGGACGATGGACGCGTTGTGCGCGGCAAGAACGCCATAGGCCATGGTTTTTTTTCTGCCCGAGGCTTTCGCGGCCTCGTCGGGTTCCGCACCGTCTTCCCGACATCGCCCCTGCCTCCAGTAAGCGCCGGCATTGTTGATGCTCAACATAAACAATCTCCCTGTTACGTGAATAGCGCGTCGTGTCCGCGCATTAGCAAATAAAGTGCCAGAATCATAACATGGTGAAAAATATTTATATTTTGTAAAAAAAAGGAAAAAATGCGACATGTTTTACAGTATGCGGTGATACAAAATGTTTCTTGTGAACATACTTCCTGAATTTTCCCCTGCGGCGGCCTTGGCCCTGTAAATGCGTCAGAACACGCCGAAAACAACGGCCCGCAAAAACAGCACAAGGTGATTCGCGGAAGGCAGACGAATACCGCTTGAGAAGGCGCGCCTTTTCAAGCCTCTCTTCATGGGGAATGCCGATGCTGACGCCGGAACCCAGATAATTGACATTGCCGATTTTGCCGCCGGGTTTGAGCACCTTGACAGAGCGGAGGCGAAGGTATCGCAGTCGCCGCCGGCGTCATTGACGTGGAAAATTTCCGCAAAAACGCCGTCCTTGGTGTTGGAGAACTTCCATCCCGCAAGCATCCCGCCGGAATGCATGGAGTAGCCAGCCTGGGCTTCCAGGGAATTCCAGTCAGGGGTAATCGCCGGAACAAGCACTTTGTCCCCCGGCTTGAAATCCTTGACCCGCGAGCCGACCTCGACCACCTTGGCGCAACATTCATGCCCCAGGATCAGATTGTGCCATTCACCGATAGCGCCTTCCCAAAGAGTATGAATATCGGACGTGCAAATGGCGACAGCCAAAGGTGTACAAAGGGCGTCACCAGGACCGCAATCAGGCTTGTCTTTTTCCACCCAGCCGGATTGGCCGATTTTAAGCATGGCGTAGCCTCTCATCAAAAACTCCTTGTTTGTCTGTTGCGATGCCGGGAGTGGGTGCCGCATTGTGCGCGCATATTCAGCAAATAAAGTGCCATCATGTTAACATATTGAAAAGTATTTACATTTTTTAAAAAAAGGAAAAGCGCGACATGTTTTGTTGTACGGGGTGATACAAAACGTTTCTTTTTTCTTGTGAATGTGATAAGGATTTTTATTTCCGGCCATGTTTTTTTGCGACATTGTGTTGCATTTTTTGCATGAGTGATTCACTATTGAATATGACTATGTCCACACAATTCACTTTTGGAATCTTTTGCGCCGGTCCGCGTATTGAGCAGTATATCGCTGAATACAACAGGCAGTCGCGAGACAGGATACTGGCCACTTCCGCCACTTTTTCCGAGGCGGTGCGCATAGCCAGGGCATGGGAGGCCGAAGGGGCTGAAGTCCTGATCAGCAGGCGCGCCACCGGAGATATCTTGCGCAATAGCGTAAAAACACCGGTACTCTCGCTTCCTTTTTCCGACATTGAAAATCTGCGGAGCCTCAACGCAAGCTGTAAATCGGGCATGAGGATTCTTGTGCCCGCCTACAAGCGCAGAGCGCCCATTTTGGGCCTTCTCGGCAGAGTGCTTGGGGTGATTATTCTCCAAAAAATATATTCCACCGAGCTGGAACTCAGGCATCTGGTGAGATCAGCCGCCAAGGATTCCGTCGATTGTGTGGCGGGCGGCCATGCAACGGCGCTCTTGGCCGGGGAATATGGCGTTTCCTACGTGGCGCTGCCGCCGTCAAAGGAGCAGATACACAATATTTTGGACAGCGCCAGGGACGTGGCGAGATCCAACCGCGAAAAAGAGCTGCTGCTGAGTGAATCGGAATGCATCATGAATGCGATGATCGAAGGGTTGGTGTGTATTGACGCCCAGGGAAACATTATCAGCCTGAATGAAAGAGCGCGGTCGTTTTTCAGGAATGATTCCGCCGGGGTCATGATTGGCGCTTCCTTTGTCCCCTGTCTCGGCGAGAACACGTTTGCCAGAATGACGCGGCAGCGATCCAGGGTACATAATGAATATATCGTTGAAATAGACAAGAAAATATTTGTCGTGCATATGACACGCCTGCACACGAAGCACGAAGCCGGACGCATGCTTTTGACGCTGAGGAAGCAGCAGGATGTTTTGCGGCAAAGCCAGGCGATCAATATTTCCGCTTCCAGCGGATTTGTCGCCGGCGTGCGTTTCGAGGATCTGGTCTACAAAGACGAACGCATGGAAAACACTGTGGAATTATGCAAAATATACGCGAAAAGCAGCGCGACCGTGCTCATAATCGGAGAAACGGGCACCGGCAAGGAGATGCTGGCGCAAGGCATTCACAACCACAGTTCCCGCAGCAACATGCCGTTCGTCTCCATCAACTGCGCCGAATTACCCGAGCCCCTGCTGGAAAGCGAGTTGTTCGGGTATGAGGAAGGCGCCTTCACCGGTTCTCGCAAGGGCGGAAAGGCGGGCCTTTTCGAGCTTGCCGACAAGGGAACAATTTTTCTGGATGAAATCTGCTCCGCCTCGGCCTCGGTGCAGGCCAAGCTGTTGCGCGTAATGCAGGAAAAGGAGCTTATGCGCATCGGCGGGACACGCAAAATTTACGTTGATGTGCGGGTGATAGCCACTTCCGGCCGCAAACTCTGGCAGTTTGTGCTTGAGAAGGGTTTTCGCAAGGATCTCTTCTTCCGTCTGAACGTCATGAACGTCCGTATCCCCCCGTTGCGGGAAAGAATAGACGATCTTGACGTTCTGCTGCCGCATTTTTTCCGGTATTTCAGCAAGAAGGAAAAATGCCCCCTCCCCAGTCTGAACAAAAGGCAGACGGCGCTGCTGAAGCGCTATGCATGGCCCGGAAATGTGCGCCAACTCAGAAATTTTTCCGAACGATTCGTCCTGCATTCCATGTTCATGTCCGAACCGTTCTCTTTCATCTACAACGAATTGCAGGAACTTTCCCCGGATGGTCGCAAAGCGGATCAAACGGCGTCTGAAGAAAAGGAAAAAAAAGGAAAAATTTCATGGGAAGAGGACAAAAAAACATTATTTCCGCTCCCCGAAAACCGATGGGCTCTCCTTGAGGATCCCCATGCCTTGCGTAAGCTCATGGAAGCCGCGCGCTATTCAAAAAAGGAGGCGGCTGGCCTGCTCGGCGTAAGCCGAAGCACCTTGTGGAGAAAACTGAAACAATGGAACATCTGACGGATTTCGCCGCGGCGTCCGGGATTCGGCGCTCGCGCTCCGCTGCGCGGACGGTGTAACCGTTGCAGGGTAAAAACACCTGTTTCAATTCCAGAGAGTTTTATCCAAAGAATGATCCAGTCGCTTAAAACCCTTGCCACACAACAGATTCAGGGGGTAAAATCATTCGTAAGTTAACACTCTCCAAAATCTTTGCACATGGTAGACCTGACAATGCCCTTATTCGCGCGGTTTCACGTCAATGAAGTGAGGGAAGATATAGTATCATTCTTTTGCTAATACTCACTTCGATATTTTAGCCGACAAGGCGGGAATTGCAAAGTTCAGGATGAATCCGCGCCGCGCAAGTGACGGATGAAGGCCTGAGACTGGGGGGACAGATAGGTTCTCTTGCGATAAATAAGATGGTAGGCGCGCGGCGCTACAATTTCAGGCAGGGGATAAATGTCCAGTTTGTTTTCGTGCGCCAGGGCCGTAAACTCATCCAGTATGGATACCCCGAAGCCGGCGGATACGTAAGCGACAAGCAAAGTCGAAGTATTGACCCGGGCCGTCACGATTACCTTGATGTTGTAGCGGGCCAGAATCGCATTCATATAATGCGTCATGGCGGCGTGGGGAGAAAACGCCGTGTAGGGCATTCCGTCCAGATCCCGCAATTCGGCGAGTTCGCCGTTTTTGTTTCTGGCGAATGAAAACATTCCCTCTTGAACAGGGTTTTTGGGCGCAATCAACACCAACCTTGAGGAAAAAAGCGGCCAGGATTCAATTGTCGGCGGGAATTGCGGCCCCAGGGCTATGCCGAGTTCAACATCCGAGCTCTGCACTTTGTCCAATATCAGGGAAGTTTCCGTCGTGCCCAGTATGGTGAAGAAAATTCCCCTGTTCGCGTCGGTAAACGACTTTATAACAGCGGGAAGGTAAATCCCGGCGACTGAATGGGTTGTCGCCAACGAAACCTCTCCCGTAACCTCTTCCTCCCGTTTGCGGCCTATTTCCGTCCGTATTTCCCTCACGTCCGCAAAAAGTCTGTTTGCCCGCTCATACAAAAGCATCCCTTCCGGGGTAGGCGTCATTTTTCTTTGAACACGCTGAAAAAGCTGGACGCCGAGTTCTTTTTCCAGCATCCGCACCTGCCTGCTCACGGTGGGTTGTTTGATCCCCATTGCCAGGGAGGCCGCCGCGACGCTTCCGCAGGTTACCACATGGTGAAAGCCACGCAGCCACTCCAGAAAATCCCCATTTACTTTTTTGAGCATTGCCGCTGTCTTTCCGGAAAAATCCCAGTGCTGAAAGAGAGACGTATCCGCAGAATATGCCGTTATGATCTATAGATATATAGATTGTATCTATTAATAATTTTTTTGACAATAGATATTTTTATGCTATTTATGGAGCAAAAATATCCGCCGCTCTCCTGTTCACCTTACCGGCAAGGCCAGAAATGAGTGTTCAATCATACATCGCCTGCACCCGCATGTATAATGCCTGTCCAGCCGTGACGAATCTCTGGGCCTCTCTTGTGAAGGAACTCTCGCGTACGAGTGGCGTCCCGTTGCGCTTTGAAATCCATCCTTATCCTCTGGACATTGAAAGCCTCTGGGGACGTCAGGATTTGGGTCTCGTCTTTATCTGCGGGCGAGCCTTCGCGCTTGGCGGAATGCGGCACAGGGCGCTCGCCGTGCCTTTACGCGGGCTCCCGGACGAATCCCCGGACAACTCAGATAATGCGGCTTCAAGCTACCACACGAAAATCCTGGTGCACAGGGACAGTCCGTTCATGCGAATCGAGGATATTTTCGACAAGAGAATAGGTTGGACCGTAAAGCATTCCATGTCGGGATACTTCGCGCTCAAACGTCATCTTGAAAACCGCTCCGGCAAGGATGTGCTGTCTTTGTCCACAAAAACGGCGATTCCTCTCCATACACCCACGAATTGTCTGAAAGCCTTGAAAAACGGCACTGTCGACGCCGTTCCCCTGGACGGATACTTTTATGATCTGCTTTTGCGCAATGTGCCCGTCGCACTGGACCACACGCGTGTTATCGACATAACGCGGGAATATCCCATGCCCTTTCTGGCCGCATCACCGCAGATCAGTGATGTTGCGCGCACTTCACTGCAACTGGCGCTGCGGAGCGCGGCGAAGTTGCCTCCTCTGGAGCCTGTGCTTAACAGTCTTGGTCTAAAAGGGTTTTCCGAAGTGATTTCCGAAGACTATGCCTTTATGGCCGAAAACGGGGATGAGCCGGATGAACCCGCGAAAAGCCACCGCGCAAAAGCCATACGGAATGCCCGCCATATGCGGCCGGGTTTCCACAAAACAAGGAGCGTCATATGAAAAAGCATCTGCTGTTTGTTTTCTCCACATTCATCCTGCTCATGCCTTCGCTTCTTCTCGCCGCTGTCTACCCCGGTAAAGCCATACGCATCATTTCTCCTTTTGCCGCCGGCGACGCCATTGACAACACCGCCAGAGTGATGGCCGAGCGTTTGAAAAGCATTCTCAAGACGCCTGTGGTGGTGCAGAACATAGCTGGAGGCGGGGGTGCCGTAGGTCTGGCGGAAGCGGCGAAAGCGGAAGCGGACGGCTATACGCTGGCCATAGCCTCCACAGGGGCTTTGACCGCCGGGCCCTTGGTGAACAAGGGAGGATTTGAGCCTGATGATTTTGCCCCTCTGGCCCGCCTGGTTACCATGCCGCTGGCTGTGGCGGTTGGAGAAAAAAGTCCCTACAAATCCTTGCAAGACATCGTAACCGCCGCAAAAGCCAAGGAACTTTCCTATTCAACTCCCGGGCCGTCCTCCAAACAGCGCATAGTGATGACGCAGTTCGCGAAGAAGAACGGCATGAAGCTTGTCCATGTGGCGGGCAAGGGAGGAATGGACGCTGCAACCAAAGCTATGACGGGAGAGGTGGATTTCGTGTTTACGGCCTTGCCGGTTTTTGAAAATCTCGCCCGCTCCGGCAAGCTGAAGATCATCGCCGTATCAGCGGAAAAACGCGCGGACTACATGCCGGATGTGCCCACTTTCAAAGAAAGCGGGTACTCCGCTCCGGGAGAATTGTGGTTCGGTCTTGTGTTGCGCAAGGAAGTTCCGGCGCAGATCCGCAATATCCTCGACAAGGCGATCAGGGAGGCGGCAAGCCAGGAAGAAACAAAACAGATATATGCCAAACTCCGCTTTACTGACGGCTACCTCGACCAGGATGCATTTAAAAAGGTCATAGACGACAATATTGCCGACCACAAGACCGTGCTGAAAGAACTTGGCCTGATCAAGTGAGCGACTCCGTGATTCGTATGCCGGCAATGCATTGATGTGACATAACTTCTCAATAGAAGGAGGAAGCCCGCATGCGGAACTCGGATCATCTGCTCGGCTGTCTGTCAGTGATTGTCGGATTCGCGGTGTGGCAGGCATCAGACAGCATAAATGTTCCTTCGGACAGCCACACCCTTTCTCCGCGGTTTTTTCCCTGTTTGCTGGCGTTCGCTCTGGCGGCCTTGGGGCTGGCCCTCCTTTTGTCCGGCAAAGGGTTCCCACTCAGGAGTATCGCCGGCAAAATCCGTCAGCCGCGCAACTATCTTCTTGTGGGTTTGACGTTACTCTATGCCCTGCTTTTCGGCCATGTCGATTACAGACTGCTTTCCCCGGCATATCTGGCTTCCGCGTTGTGGGTTCTGGGCGTGCGCGAACGTAAACGCATGGCGCTTGTCTCCGTATGCGCGACAGCTGTTTTGTATCTTCTGTTTCAGTACGGCTTTATGGTTCTTTTGCCGTCCATGGGGTAACATATGGAATTTGTCTCTTTCGCCGATCTGCTTTCCGGAGTAAACGCTCTCACTTCGGTCTGGGTATTTTTCTGGTCCGCCGCGGGAGTGTTCATAGGCTGTCTGTTCGGTGCCGCTCCGGGATTGACGGCCACAGCCGGGGTAGCCATTGTCACTCCACTGACCTTCGGCGTTCCTTTTGAGCAGGCCATGAGTCTTCTGCTCGGCATATATAGTGGCGGCTATTTCGCCGGCTCAATTCCGGCCATTCTTGTCAATACTCCCGGAGCGCCAGGAAATGCCGCCACGACGGTGGACGGATATCCCATGGCCACCCAAGGCCGGGCGGACCTGGCCTTGGGTCTGGCCATTGCTGGTTCCTTTCTGGGAGGCATTTTTTCCGGTCTTGTCCTCATGCTTCTCGCTCCTCTGCTTTCTTCCGTGGCTCTTACGTTTACAGCGGTCGAATACGCGTCTTTCGGCCTTTTCGGCCTGGTTTGCGTGGCGGCCATTTCCGCGGGAAGCATTCTGCGGGGGGCCATAGGGGCTGTGTTGGGCATGCTTCTCGGTTGCGTGGGCATGGATCCGGTTGACGGTGTACTTCGCTTGACCTTTGGCCTTCCGGGGCTTCTTACCGGCATTCCTCTGATCCCGGCCTTGATCGCCTTTTTCGCGATAACGGAAATGTTCAACCAGGGCGGCGCCGAAAAGTTGCGTGATCTGCCTCCGCAGCAAAAGAGCAACTTGGCGGAAATCATGAAATTGTTCTGCCGGCATAAATTTCTGATCCTGAAGAGCTCCTTGATCGGTACGAGTATAGGAATTTTACCCGGCACCGGACCCACGATAGCCTCGTGGATAAGTTACGGTGAAGCGGCGACGGCCCGATACCCGGATGAAGCGCCTCTTGGCGAAGGCGCGCCGCGGGGGGTCATAGCCTCGGAGGTCGCCAACAACGCCGTGACAGGGGGGGCCATGATCCCGCTGCTTACCCTTGGGATACCCGGCGACACGGTAACGGCCATACTTCTTGGCGCCTTAACCATCCAAAATATCACCCCGGGTCCTCTTTTCATTGTGGAACACGGTGATCTCTTTGTGCTGATTGTGGGCATACTCATGCTGTCCAACATCTGGCTTTTGCTGTTCGGCATGGGGCTCAGGTCCTTTTTGCCGAAAATGCTGGAAAAAATTCCGATAAGCGTGCTTGTGCCGCTGATTGGAGTTATGGCTGCCACCGGATGCTTCGCGGACGGCAACACGGCTTTCCCCGTAGCCCTTATGGGGATACTGGGAGTTGCGGCATACTACCTGCAATGCCTGGGATTGCCCATGCCGCCGTTGGTTCTGGGCCTGGTGCTTGGCCCGATCATAGAAAAAAATCTGAGGGACGCCCTTACCGTGCACAGGATGGATTTGAGCGTTTTTATAACAAGGCCGATCAGCGCGGTGTTGATCGCCGCCGCCGTTCTTACTGTTTTGATAGTCGCGCGAAGAGCCGACCATAAAAAAATTGCATGATTCGACGCGGGATCTTTCATCCGGCAACAATACCAGCATCCCGAAAGGTGTATTATGGAAAAAGAACTGTACCTGACCTATGTAAGCGGGCCTGAAGTTGAAAAACTTGCTTTGACGGACGGCGAGATTATAGCCTCGGTGAAAAAGGTTCTGGAATATCAAGGCAAGGGGCTTACGCGCGTAGAGCCGCGCGTGCATCTTGTTCCCGAGAATTCCTCCAAGGGGCATTTCAATGTCCTGCGCGGGTATATCGGTCCGCAAAATGTAGCCGGCGTCAAAATAGTGGGTGATTATGTGGACAATTACAAAGTGGGGCTCCCTTCGGAACTCGCGGTCCTCAATCTCTTTGATCCAACCACCGGCGCGGTGAATGCCATTTTGGACGCCAGCTCCATAACCGACATGCGCACAGGCGCCATGACGGCTGTCGGCGCCGAGTATCTGGCCAGAAAAAATTCAAAAGTTCTCGGCCATATCGGCGCCAGAGGCACGGCGTACTGGAATGTCCGCCTGCTTGACTATCTTTTTGATTTTGAGGAAATACGGGTGCATTCGCGCCGTCCGGAAAGCCGTAACGCTTTTGCCGGGCGCTTGAGCCGCGACCTGAACAAAAAAGTGCGCGCCGTGGACACATGGAAAGAGTGTGTTGCGGATTGCGATATTGTTGTGGAAGCTTCCCGTCTTTCTGAACCCCGGCCCCTTCTCAGGACGGAATGGATCAAAAAAAGCGCTTTCGTGGTTCCTTACGGCACCATGAGCGCTGTGGAACTTTCGCTGACCGATATAATGGATAAAATAGTTGTGGACGACTGGGGACAATGCCGCAAAGGGCTGCCTTACGGCTCTTTGCGGGCGCATGTTGATTCCGGCAGACTCAGCCGGGAAACCCTGCACGCCGAACTGGGAGAAATTGTCGCCGGTCTGAAGCCGGGCCGGGAAAACGACCGGGAAACAATCCTGTTCTGGCACCGCGGGCTTTCAACCACAGACATCGCCTTGGGCCAAGCCCTGCTGGACAAAGCCGAAGCCACGGGTTTGGGCCGGAAACTGCGTTACAGATAACACTTCTTGCCGAATATTCGATACGGTTATCCCTATGTCGGCAACCTTGTTCCACAATGCATCCATATTTACTCCGCTGGACACAGGCGCGCCTCTGAGTGGTCGCCGCCAGGGAAACGTCGTAAATATTCCACGCGGAGCAATGCTTGTAAAAGACGGAACAATTGTCGTTGTCGGAGACGAAAATGATATCTTCCGTCTGATTGCGGCTATGCCGGACAAGGAGAAGTCAGCGATCGGAATGGATGATTTGGGGGGCGGGTGCGTGATTCCCGGTTTTGTCGATCCGCACACTCACATGTGCTTCGCCCGCCGCAGGGAAAATGAATTCAGTATGCGCATGGCCGGGACCGCCTATCTGGATATCCTGAAATCAGGAGGAGGCATCCTCCGCTCCGTGAAAGACGTGCGGGAGACCTCAGACGAGGAACTGCTGCATTTCACGTTGGGGAACGTGCAAAACGCCTGCCGCCTGGGCACGACCACCCTGGAGATAAAAAGCGGTTATGGCCTGGATTTGGCAAATGAGCTGCGCATGCTCGACATTATTGCGGAGGCGGCAAAGTTGGTTCCCGTGGATATCACGGCCACCTTCATGGGCGCGCATGCCGTGCCTGAAGAATACAAAAACAGATCCGAAGACTATGTCAGCCTCATAATCAATGAAATGTTGCCGGCTGTTGCCGGGCAGGGCATAGCCCGCTACTGTGATGTCTTTTGTGAACAGGGTGTGTTCGGCAGGGGGCAATGCCGTCGAATTTTGTCATCGGCGCGCGATCTCGGGCTGGGCTTGAAAATCCATGCGGATGAAGTTCATGATCTTGGCGGGGCCGAATTGGCCGCGGAAATACGCGCCGTATCCGCCGAGCACCTGCTTGCCGCGGGAACAGCCGGATTGTCCGCCATGGCGGACAAGGGAGTCATCGCCGTTCTTCTGCCCGCCACCGCCTACAGCTTGCGAAGACCCTATGCGCGCGGCAGGGACATGATAAACATGAATCTGCCGGTGGCCCTGGCCACTGACTGCAATCCCGGTTCCTGCTTCTGCGAATCCATGCCTTTTGTTTTCGGGCTTGCCGTGATGAATATGGGCCTTACGCCGGAGGAAGCGCTGACAGCCTCCACCCTCAACGCCGCATACGCCATAGGCGAACACAAACTCAAGGGAAGCCTTGAGTCAGGCAAGGATGCGGATTTTCTGCTTCTTGACGGCGAAAGCCCGGCCGCCATCGCCTATCACGCGGGGGCGAATCCGGTGCTGCGGATATACAAGCGGGGGCAGGCGCTTTTTACTGATAATTCCCAACCGCGCATGGTTGCTGCGAGGATGCGATGTTGACGGACGCCGGGCTTATGAAGAGCATGAACATCATGGATTGCGGGGAGTTGCCGGTTATGCCCGCTTTTGAGGACGGCATACGCCGCGCTCCGGATCGCGGATACACTCTTGACAGGACTCAGACCAGGTTGGCCCTGCGCAATGCCTTGCGCTATGTTCCGGAAGAACACCATGAAGTTGTCGCTCCGGAATTTTTGGAGGAATTGCGCGGGCGAGGCCGGATTTACGGTTATCGTTTCCGCCCCTGGGGACGCATTTACGGCAAAAGCATTGATTCTTATCGCGGCAGATGTCTTGAGGGCAAAGCATTTCAGGTAATGCTCGACAACAATCTGGACTTTGATGTGGCCCTTTACCCCTATGAACTCGTCACTTACGGCGAAACGGGACAAGTCTGTCAAAATTGGATGCAGTACAGGCTTATAAAACGATATCTGGAGGAATTGACGCGGGAGCAGACTCTGGTTGTGGAATCCGGGCACCCGCTCGGCCTTTTTCGGTCCCGACCTGACGCGCCGCGCGTGATCATCACGAACGGCCTTATGGTCGGGGCATGGGACAACGCTGAGGACTGGCGAAGAGCCGCGCAACTGGGCGTAAGCAATTATGGACAAATGACGGCCGGCGGCTGGATGTATATAGGACCGCAGGGCATTGTGCATGGAACCTACAATACTCTGCTCAATGCCGGGCGTATTTTTTGGGATCTGCCGGATAACGCCGATCTGGCCGGGAAGCTTTTTGTTTCGTCCGGCCTGGGCGGGATGAGCGGCGCGCAACCCAAAGCGGCCGAAATTGCAGGCGCGGTCAGCGTCATTGCCGAGGTGGACCAGAGCCGCATTAAAACCCGTCTGGAACAAGGATGGATCTGCAGGGCCTCGGCCATGTTGCCGGAGATTTTCAGGGAGGTCAACGGCGCCTTGAAGGAAAGGAAACCGCTTTCCATAGGTTATCATGGCAATGTCGTCGACCTGTTACAGTACTGTGTGGATGAAGACGTAAAGATTCATCTGCTTTCGGATCAGACTTCCTGCCATGTGGCCCACGACGGAGGATATTGTCCCCAAGGACTGACTTTTGATGAACGCACACGCATGCTGCGCGATGACCGCGAAGTTTTTCGCCGTGCTGTCAACGAAACCCTACGTAAGCATTATTCCCTGATCAAAATCCTTGTAAACCGCGGAGCGTATTTTTTTGACTATGGCAACGCCTTTCTCAAGGCTGTATTCGACGCTGGAGTGCAGGAGGTTTCCAAAAACGGCAAGGACGACACAGACGGATTCATTTTCCCCTCCTATGTGGAAGACATTATGGGGCCGTATTTCTTCGATTACGGCTATGGTCCTTTCCGCTGGGTCTGTCTTTCGGGAAAGCCGGCAGATCTCGCCGCCACGGACAGGGCGGCTATGAATTGCATGTATGCCGGACGTCGGCCCCAAGATCGGGATAACATGGTGTGGCTCCGCGATGCCGAAAAAAACAGCCTAGTCGTCGGAACCCAAGCCCGCATTCTGTATCAGGATGCCGAGGGCCGTCTGACTATCGCTTTAAAATTCAATGAGATGGTGCGTAAAGATGAAATCGGTCCGGTCATGCTCGGGCGCGACCACCATGACGTGGCCGGAACGGACAGTCCTTTCCGCGAGACGGCGAATGTCAAGGACGGCAGCAACATTACCGCGGATATGGCCGTTCAGTGTTTCGCCGGCAACGCGGCCAGGGGGATGAGCCTGATTGCGCTGCACAATGGCGGCGGCGTTGGCATCGGCAAGGCCATAAATGGAGGCTTCGGCATGGTACTTGACGGCAGCGCGCGTGTTGACGAAATTCTGAAGACAGCCATGCGGTGGGACGTCATGGGAGGAGTGGCGAGACGCGGGTGGGCGGGAAATCCCAATGCGATGGAAGTCTGTGCCGAATATAACAGGGCGGGCATGGGCAAGGATTACATCACCCTTCCGTACAGGGCGAAAGATGATCTGCTTGACAGATTTTTGTCGTGACCTTCCGAGCCGAATCCCAACATTGTATTCCCCCGATGAGGAGAAGAAATCATGAGTTACAATCTGCCCATCACCGGAATATGCTCTTTCGGCAAATATCCAATTGCTACGAATCTTGACGCGTTGGAGTCTGACATTGCGGTGCTGGGCATTCCCTGCGACATCGCGGTCGGTTTTTTGAGCGGAGCCAGGCTTGGGCCAAGGCGCATCAGGGAAGCCTCGACGCAGTACGCGCGCGGAGACGCAGGATTTTACGATCCTGAACGGGACGAGATTTATCTCGCCGCGCCCTGGAGGATAGTTGATTGCGGCGACTGCGATATTATCACCGGAGACATAGAGGGCACCCTGGCATCGGCGGAACAGCGCGTCCGCAGGATAGTGGATGCCGGAGCCATTCCGGTTGTCATGGGCGGCGACCATTCCATATCCATTTCTGTGGCCGGCGGCATCAGCGATCTGGGGCCCGTGCATGTCATCCAGTTTGACGCCCATCTGGATTGGTCGCGCGGGGTAGGTTCGCAACGGTACACCAACGGCACGCCGATGCGGCATATTTCACAAATGAGGCACGTCGCGGGAATGACGCAGATAGGCATGCGTGGTTTCGGCAGCAGCACAAAGGCTGACTATGCTGAAGCTCGCGGCTGGGGCAGCGATATCATCACCGGCCGGGAGGCCCGCAAACTGGGAGCGGAAGGACTGCTTGAGCGTATTCCTTCTGGATGCAGGTATTATGTGACCATTGATATGGACGCGTTGGACATGTGTCAGGCACCGGGCACGGCTTCACCCGTACCCGGCGGGCTTGATTTTTCTCTGCTGGTGGATCTGCTGGAAGCTGTTTCCCAGAGGGGCAAAGTGGTCTGCTTCGATCTTGTGGAAGTCGCGCCGCAATATGATCCCACGGGAGCGACGCCGCGCATGGCAGCCTTGCTCATGTTTCACTTCATGGGTTTCATACTGAAGGAGCTGGAAGAACAAAAAAGACTGTAATTCTGATTCCAAATAAAATATTCCATATAGACTCTGCTTGCAACCTCGACCAATAATGGGGAGATTACCCGCGGGGTCTACAAATTCCTGATGACCGTCGCGGGGAAATTGAGTAAACTTCACCAGAATACGATAAACGCAACCCGGGCAAGGCCCACGCAATGTCTTTCAACATAATTCCAGGCACAGTTCGGACGGGATGACAGGCGGCACCGATTTCACTTTCAATACTTTTCAAGAAGTGCTGAATCATCTCGCGAGCCTCGGGCTTTTTCACATGGATCTGAGCCTGGAGCGCATGCGGCGGGTTCTGGCCGCTCAGGGACTGGAGCGGCCGCCTTTTGTCACGGTCCAGGTTCTCGGCACCAACGGCAAGGGGTCCACCGCTTCTTTGCTGGCATCGCTGTGCGCGGGCCACGGATGCCGTACCGGTCTGTACACGTCGCCGCATTTTGTTTCGCCACTGGAGCGTATTTGTATTGATGGTCGTCCGCTGCCGAAAGAACAATGGCTCCGGGTCGCCAACACGTTTTGCGGATGCTCGCGGCATCTGACCTATTTTGAATGGCTGACCGTGCTGGCGGCGTTGCTTTTTCGACAAAACAACGTCGACGTGGCGATATTCGAGGCTGGGCTTGGCGGCCGCCACGACGCGACAACCGCCATGAAAGCCGATCTGCTCTGTTTTACGCCCATTGCCGTGGATCACAAGGACGTTCTGGGGAAATCGCTTTCGCGGATAGCCGCGGACAAAGCCGCCGCCATACGCGACGGCGCGGTGGCCGTCACGACCGCGCAATACCCGACGGCCGCGGAATGCCTGGCCGAGGCCGCGCGAAGGAGCGGCGTCCGGCTGTATCTGGCTCAGGCCATACCAGAGGATTCTCCTTTGCGGCCGGGTCTCGCCGGTTCGCATCAGCTCCGCAACGCGGGGTTGGCTCTTGCCGTCTGGCGCCTCCTTGCTCCAATGCTCGGGCGCGAAGCGGACAATACGGAAGCGCAGAGGCAAGGATTGCGGCGCGCCTTTTTGCCTGGCCGCATGCAACGCCTTGCGGGCGGCCACGCATATCCCGACTTGCTTCTGGACGGAGCCCACAATCCCCACGGCATGAAAACACTGGTCGAGGCGCTCCGCGATGCCGGAATCCGTCCGGCCTGCGCTGTTTTTTCCTGCCTTGCGGACAAGGATTGGCGGTCGTCCGCCATGTTGCTGAAGCGTTTTGTCGGCGACGCGCCGGTATATATTCCCGCCTTGCGGAATCTCCGGGCCGCTTCGGCTGTGGAGATGGCTTGCGTCTGGAACGGCGCGGCGCCGCGGACGGCTCGGCCCGTTGAAAATATTTCCGCGGCGCTGTCCGCCCTGGGCGGCATTTCCGGAATCAGTTCCGCCAACCCTGTACTGCTCACCGGTTCCTTGTACCTGCTGGCGGAATTTTTCGCGCTTTATCCCGCCACGATGCAGGCAGGAGCGGACTATTCATGAAAAATCTGTATGGACAACCGGGATGCTTTCGCCGAAGTTTTGCCGCCTGAGCGCCACGTTGTAATGCGTGCAGGCGCTGTTTCGCATTTTTTTGTATTGTAGCGATTATGGATTGAGCTGGTCGGCACAGAGCCAACATTATGAATTTGCACAATATGGAAGTGGCGCGCAGCGGGTTGCCCCGAGGCGCGGGAGGCGCTCTTCCCTCCGGCGGCGCCGTTCCCCCTGGTAGCGGGTGAATTTGTTCGCCTTTGCCGATTTTTTGAGCCTCGCCAGCGTTTCGCCAAGGTCATGAATGCTCGCGTAGGAACAATGCGCGTTGTTGACAAGCACACATGTGACGCCGAGGAGGGGAAACCGCCGGATCCTGTTGTCCCTGTCATGCGCCGTGATGTATCCGTTCCTGATGTCGTCGTTGTTGTAGAAGTACAGGACGTCCGACGAAAATTTGTCCAGGGCGTCCGCGAAATAGTCCTCAGTGACATGCCCGTATACAATGGCGACAAAATCATCGCCGCCGACATGACCGATGAAGCATACGTCGGAAACAAGCTCTTTCAGCTTGTCGGCGAGCAGCTTCAGTACGCAGTCGCCCCTTTCAAAGCCGTAGATGTCATTGTACGCCTTGAAATTGTCCAGATCAATATAGGCTACGCTGAATTTTGACGCGCCGGAGATGCACGCGGAGAGTTCTTTTTCAATGAAAACATTGCCCGGAAGCCCTGTCAGGGGATTCTGGTGTTTGGCGGTAAAAATTTCTATCTCCGTGGTTTTTATCAGCAGATTTTTGATCGTCACTATGCCGAGGTATCGCTGATCGCCGGTAACGACGATGAAGTCGTACAATTTGTCGCGGGGCCTTGACATGGCAAGGCCGGAAACAATGTTGACAGACTCTCTTTCATCCACGGCCAGAAATTCCCTGTCCATGATTTCCGCGACGGACTTGCGGTTGTGCAAGCTGAAGCCGAACTGCCCGCCGAGCACCCGGAACAGGTTTTCGCGGGTGACAATGCCGACAGGCACTCCGCCGCTCACGACGCAGATCCCCGTGAAATCGGCGTTATTCGCATGGACCGCGTAGATGTCCCTGACCTGTTCGTGCGGCGAGGCAATATGGATATGTGTGCAGAGATTTTTGATATAGATGCCAGACAGGCTTCTGGCGTGAAAATTATTCTTTTTGGCATTGATGTCTCGCAGCACCTTGAGGAAAATTGCATCTAAGTCAATAAGATCCTCGCAGGGCATCTGGATGTAATATCCTTGTCCGTATTGCACCCCAAGGTTGACGACGGTTTCCAGCTCTTCCTGGGATTCTATCCCCTCGGCGACCAGCAGGATGCTGGCTATGTTCGAAAATTCGACTATCCCCCTGATCAATCCCTGCTTCAGCCTGTTATTGTTTATGTCACGTATCAAATTCATATCCAGTTTGACGTAATGCGGCGATATTTCACTGATGAGATTCAACCCGGAATAGCCCGATCCCAGATCGTCAATGGCGATTTGAAAATTCTGCTCCTTGTAATGATTGATAAGCGACTTGAACGTGTGTATGTTATCCGTCGCATGTTTTTCGGTAATCTCAAAAATTATATTTTTTTCTTCAAGATGAAGCGTATGCAGCATGTTTTTTGTAAACCCCGTTCTGAAACAATTATCCTGTAACGCTGTCGTGCTTATGTTAATGAATATTTTAGCATTTGTATTTCTTTTCAATATCTTTTCGGAAGCGTTCGTGATCGCGATTGTTCTCGTCAAATATTCCAGCTCCGGCGACAAGTTATATTTTTGGGCGAAATCAAACAATACGTCAGGTGTTATATGACTGTTTTCGCCACTGACTCTTGATAAGGCTTCATGACCAAGCACGCTTCCATCACGCAACGACACAATCGGCTGAAATACCGTTTTTATTTGCCTGTTTTCCATAATTGACGAGAGAGTGCGAATGTCCATAACATTTCCCCGGGTAAAATCGCGTCCGTTCGCGCCGCTTTCACTTTCAGCGGCGCACGGTCTGCTCCAAGCAATAGAGCATATTTGCGGCAATCGCATATCAATACTATGAAATTTATGTGACGCGATCTTCAGGGCAGGTCCCTCATCCGCCGGACAGTTTCACCGGGATGCAGACATCCGGCCCGCCCGGATCAGCGCAGTCTGAAGGAGAAGGGCAGCAGAACCAGGGTGTTGACGGGGGCTCCCCTGAGTTTGCCCGACAGGAAACGCATTTCCCGGACGGCGTTCAGAGCGGCTTCCTCAAAGCAATTCTTTCCGTCAACAAGTCGGAATCAAGGGAAAACTGAAATCGCGCGGAGAAGAAAAGTCTAAAAATTTTCCAAAAAAAATATAAATTTTACGCAACTATCTGTAAAACAAAAATAATCTCTCAATCTGTCCGTTTCCAGGGCGTTCGCCGCTTGCGCGCGCCCGCGAAAGGCCGTAGAATATATTATCGCCAAAGGGCGCGCAAAAAACAGGCCCCCGGGTTGTCAAGGAGTATGTCGTGGTCATCACCTGCCCAAACTGCGCGTTTTCCAGAGATGTGCCGCCGGAAAAAATGCCGGCGCATTCCGTTGTCGCCACCTGTCCCAAATGTTCCTGCCGTTTCCGTTTTTCTCCGGCTGAAAGCGCGCCGGAGGTTGGTCCCGGCACAGGGGCGGCACCCTCCCCGCGCAAAGACACGCCGCAGGATGCGGACGATCCGCTGCCCCCCGGAGCCGTCGTGCCGGGCCGCGACACAATACGGGAATCTTCCGCGACCGGTCGGGAGGATGAAGATGCCGCCGAAAACAGCGGAGTATCCCGCGACGGGCAGGGGCAAGCTTCCGCCCCCGCGCGCGCGGGCGCGCGGGGGGACAAGGCCGGTGAAGACATGCGTCTGGCCGCCAGCCGCGCCTACAGCCGGGAGGCGGCGCGCTTTGATGTCCCGGAGGAGGAAACCGGCTCCCCGGCCGGCAATCCGTGGGCCGTTGCTCCCGCCCCGTATGGCTGGTTCGCCGCCTTTTACCAGACGGTACTGTGCGTCATGTTTGCCGCGCCGCGATTTTTCGGCGCGCTCAAGCCCCAGCCGCGCCCGCTGCGCGCCTTGGGCTTTTATCTGCTGGTGGGCGTCGCCCAGATTGTCCTGGAGCGCTTCTGGGGCTATATGCTGCTGCAATACATGAGCGCCGGCGGCCCCCCCGCAGACCCGCAGCTTGCGAAACTGCTGGACATGCTGGCCCCGCAGGCGAATCTCGCCATGACGGTTCTGCTCAGAACAGGCCTGCTCGTTCTGGAGTTGTATTTTTTTTCCGCCATCATCCATTTGGCTTATCGTTTTCTGGCACCCGACAGGGCGGATTTTTCCCTCGTTTTTCAGGTCATCGCCTACAGCGCTGCCCCGTCGCTGCTGTGCGTCATTCCGCTGATCGGCTCTCTGGCGGGCTTTGTGTGGAGCCTGAGCTGCATCACCGCCGGCTGCCGCATAAGCCTCAGGCTTTCCTGGGGCCAGACTTTGACGGGCTTTGCGCCCGCCTGCCTTGCGGCCCTGATGTTTTTGACGCAGTTTATGAGGGCCGTCCAAGGATAATTCCCAGGAGACTCTGGTATGAAATCCCCGCAATCGCTTATCCTTCTTGCTTTTCTGCTGGCGTGCGCCGTTCTTGCGGCCTGCGCCAGAGAGCCCAGCGACACTGCCGGATTTATTTCCCTGGCGGGCGACTTCAGCACGCCGTTCCAGATACACATTGACAATTTTGTCCGCCGCCAGCCGCCGGCTGTCTATATTTCCCCACGCGGCAGGCTGGATCGCAAGCCCCGCGCCCTCTTTGTTCCCTTGCGCTTTACCCAGCAGGTCAGCAGCCCCGTGAGTTTCAGCGACATGGTATCGCGCCAGGTGTGGCAAATATGGCTTTCCCTTGAAGGTTTTGACGTTTTGGAATACGCGCCGGAACAGGGCCCCTTTGAACGACACCGGTCTTCCGCTCTGGCGCGCGCCAGGGGCGCCGAATATCTGGTGGGCGGCTATATCAACCACTATCTGGACGGCGGATCCGGCGGGGAGAGTTCCGTCTCTCTGGCCGTGGAAATCTACGAGGTCAGGACAGGCAACCTTGTGTGGTCTCTGGCCCAGGGCGGGTTGATGGAAGCGCGGCAGGTGCACGATTTTTACCTTTTTTCCATCAAGGAACGCATACCGGCTGATCCTGCCGGGCTGGTCACGCGGGCGCTCGCCTATGACATGGGCCGCAAGGTGGCAAGCTGGGGCACGGCCTCAGGCAAACGCGGCGCCGACGGCGAGCGGCGCGGGGAAGGGCTTGCCTTTTAAGGCCCGCCTTTCGTTCCCCTGATTCCGTGTCTGTCAGAAAGGCCAGATCAGGGGGATGTAGAACGTGCAGAACAAAAAGTAGATGACCACCAGGGGAGAACCGGCCTTTACATAATCCATGAAACGGTATCCGCCGGCGCCCAGAACCAGGGTATTGGGCGGCGTGCCCACAGGGGTGGCAAAGGCGCATGAGGCGGCAATGGCCACTGCCATGATGACGGCGTGCGGGGAAACGCCGATGCCCTTGGCGATGGAAAGGCCGATGGGACAAAGCAGCGCCGATGAGGCGGTATTGGACATGAACTGGGTAAGGCCGGCCGAAAGGATGAAGAGCACGGCGGTCAGAAAGTAGGGTGAGGGATGGCCGCCCATAAGATTGATGACGCTGTCGGCAATGAGCTTTCCGGCGCCGCTTTTATCCAGGGCCGTGGCCACCGGCATCATGCCGGCGAAAAGAAAGATGGTCACCCAGTCAATGCTGCGGTAGGCCAGGCGTTCCTCAATGCAGCCGGTGAGCACCAGAAAGCACGCGCCGATGACCGCCGCCATCTCCAGGGGAACCCGCCTGATGTCCAGGGCCATGATGATGACGACGGCAAGCAGGGTAAGGCCCGTTATCCACATCTTGCGCGGATTGCTGGATACCTTGCCTCCCACGACCTCAGCCTCCGCGGCGGCCTCCACCTCTTCCTGAACGGCCTCGCTCCTCTTCGGCAGCAGCTTGGAACCGACAAGCATCATGTAAAGGATGCCCAAAAGAGTCATGGGGATGCCTATCTTGCCGAATTCGAAAAAGCCGAAAGGCTCCATTGACGCGGCTTTGAGGGCGGCGTTGGCGATAATGTTGGGGGGCGTGCCCACCAGGGTGATGGTGCCGCCGAAGCCCGCCGCGAACGCCAGGGGCATGAGCTGCCGCGAAGGGGAAATGCGCGCCGCGCTGCAAATTCCTATGACCACCGGCATGAGGGCCGCGGTGGTTCCCGTGTTGGAGGAAATGGCCGAAAGCAGGGCCGCGATAAGCATGGTGCCGAACATCAGGCTTTTTTCTCCGGCACCGCAGGCCCTGACCACAAATCCGCCCAGCCATTGCGCCAGCCCGGTATGGAACATGGCCGCGCCGATGACGAACATGCCGGCGAAAAGCACCACCGTTGAATTGGAAAGCCCCGAAAATACCGTCGATGTCGGGATAACGCCCAACATTCCCAAAGCCACGGCGCCACCCATTGCGGTGATGGCGAGGGGGGTGATCTCCGTGACAAAAAGAATGGCCATGACGCCCAATACAATCAACGTAAGTACAGCTGGGGACAATTCCATGCCTACCTCCATCTCTGCAACGCAGTTACAATTTTCGCCATGGTGTCACAATCCGCGTTCCCTGTCCATAAACGCGTTCGCCACACCGCCCGCGGCATGCCTTTCACGCGGGAACAACAAATACTGTTTTGAATGATTATAACTTGTGAGTGCAGCATGTTGAAAAAATCGCTCTCCTGCTTCAAGGCCTACGACATACGCGGCCGCGTGCCGGAAGATCTTGATGCCTCCATCGCCTGGGCTCTGGGATACGCCTTTGCCCAAAATTTTGCCGCGCGCAATGTCGTCGTCGGCCGCGACGCCCGGCTCAGCGGCCCGGCTTTGCGCGCCGCGCTGACAAAAGGGCTTGCCGACGGCGGAGCGCGGGTGACGGACATCGGTCTTTGCGGCACCGAGGAAATATATTACGCCGCCTCGCGGCAGGGTTTTGACGGCGGCGTTATGATCACCGGAAGCCATAACCCTGCGGACGAAAACGGCTTCAAGCTGGTGCGCGGCGGGGCCATCCCCGTGAGCGCGGATTCCGGCCTCCATGAGCTGAAAGCCGCTGTCGGCGGCTTGCTGAACGCGCCCCCGCCCGCGCGAAGGCCGCGCCTCTCCACTCCCGGGCCGCGCAGCCTCTCTTTCCGCGGGAAATACGTGCGCTGGCTTGCCGAATACGGCCGCGCGCCCTGTCCTGCGCGTAAGCCACTGAAAATTCTTGCGGATGCCGGCAACGGCTGCGCGGGTCTTGTCCTTGAAGAACTCGCGCCCCTGTTGCCCTTTGAGTTTGTTTTTCGCCGGATGGAGGCCAACGGGCATTTTCCGGGCGGTGTCCCCAATCCCCTCCTGCCGGAGAAGCGTGAAGAAACGGCCGGAGCCGTGAGAGAGTCCGGCGCGGATATGGGCATCGCCTTTGACGGCGATTTTGACCGCTGTTTTTTCTATGACGGCGAGGGCAATTTCATTGAAGGCTACTATTGCGTCGGCATCCTGGCCAAGGAACTTTTGCGGCGCTGCCCCGGCGCCAGAATCATTCATGACCCGCGGGTGTACTGGAACACGCGGGAAATTGCGCTCGCCGCGGGCGGCGTGCCCGTTATGGGCAAAACAGGTCATGCCTTCATCAAGGAAAAAATGCGGGAGGAAAACGCCCTCTACGGCGGGGAGATGAGCGGCCATCACTATTTTCGCGATTTCGCCTTTTGCGATTCCGGCATGCTGCCCTGGCTGCTTGTGGCCTCACTGCTCTCCCGCACGGGGCAGTCCCTTGCCGGGCTGGCGGCGGAACGCATGGCCGCCTGGCCCTGCAGCGGGGAGATAAACAGGCGCGTGCCGAACGCCGGGGAACTGATGAAACGCATCCGCGACCGTTACGCGGCGCAAGCCGCATATGAAGACCGCCTGGACGGCGTCAATCTGGAATTTCGTGATTGGCGCTTCAATTTGCGCATGTCCAACACGGAGCCGATCCTGCGCCTGAATGTGGAAAGCCGCGCCAATCGCGCCCTGCTGGAAGACAAGACAGCGGAACTGCTTGCG
>JAISXC010000309.1 GCA_031270875.1 Desulfovibrio sp. | reverse complement strand
AGAGAGAGAGAGAGAGAGAGAGAGAGAGAGAGAGAGCAAGAATCGAGCCGAAACTTGCAAGATCGCGAAGCGCGGCCCGATTTTTTCAGCGGACGAGGTCAGGCCGAATCGCATTATTCTTATATCCATACTCTTGTTGTCCCGCATCAAGGGATCTCCAATTCCGCGCAGCACCACGCCATGTCGAAATCTTAGGCCAGTATCCCACTGTTGTCATACAAAAGCAAGAGGAGAAACAAAGGAAATGTTATCAAAATTTCCTTTCAAAACTCCAGTTTTACCTGAAAGCTGCCGGTCACGCCTTTGCCGGTAAAGCCCAGGGCATAGGCATCGGCCGCGCGGATGCTCTCCAGGCCGGTACTGCTAGTGAAAGCTCTCAAAAATCATTCCCGTCATGTTTCGGCGAAGTCCTGTTTTTTCGCCAATGCCGCTATGGCCCCGGCGATGCTTTTGCAGCGCAGGCCGAGCATTTCGCGCAATTCCGGCTGCGTGCCGTGTTCCACGAAACTGTCCGGCAGTCCGAGCCGTTTTACGCGAAGCCCGCCCAGCAGACCCCGGTCGTTCAAAAATTCCAGCACGGCGGAGGAAAAGCCGCCGGCCAGCACGCCTTCCTCGACAATCAGCAGTTTGTCAAAACGCTTCGCCATGTCAGCCAACTCCTGCTCCGGCAGCGGTTTGAGCCAGACGGGATCAAAAACCAGCGGCCGGAAGCCCAGCTCCCTTTCCACGGAAAGCGCGGCCTCAAGAGCCGGATGCGCCCGGTTGCCCACGGCGATGACGGCAACGCCGCTGCCGTCCAGCAGCGTCTCCCCAAGTCCTCGCGGCAATACGCGCGCCGCCCCGTGTACCGGCACGCCGTAGCCGATTCCGCGCGGGTAGCGCACAGCGCAGGGAGCGTCCGAGGCAAGCGCCGTTGCCAGGCAATGGCGGAGCATATCCTCATCGCGCGGGGCAAGTATGCGCATATTGGGGATATGCCGCAAGTAGGCTATGTCAAAAGCTCCGTGATGCGTGGCCCCGTCCTCTCCCACCAGACCGGCGCGGTCGAGGCAAAAGGTGACGGGCAGGTTTTGCAGGCAGACGTCATGCACGATCTGATCATAGGCGCGCTGTAAAAATGTGGAGTAAATGGCCACAACGGGCCGGTATCCCCGGCTCGCCAGACCGGCCGCGAAAGTTACGGCGTGCTGTTCGCAAATCCCGGCATCCACAAAACGTTCGGGGAATCGCTCTTTGAAAAACTCCGTCCCCGTGCCTTCGGGCATGGCGGCGGTGATGGCGATGATTCTTTTATCCCGTTCCGCCAGATGCAGGAGGGTTTTTCCAAAAACATCAGTGAATGTCGGGACAGGCGAGGCTTTGGAAACAGGCAGTCCGGTTTCCGGCGCAAACAGGCCGACGCCGTGGTAATGCGTCGGATTGGCCTCGGCGGGGGCGTATCCCCTGCCTTTCCGGGTGCGCACATGCAGAAGAACCGGCCCGTCCTCCACGGCGGCGGCCATCCGCAGATGCCGCTTCAGTTCTCCCGTGTTGTGGCCGTCCACAGGCCCGATATAGGTGAAACGAAACGCTTCGAACAACATGCCGGGCGTGAAGAAGGACTTGAAGCTCAGTTCGCCCCGCATGGCGTAAAGGGCCAACTTTTGCCCGATGCGCGGCACGGCCCGCAAAAATTCAAGCACATCCCTGCGGGCCTGCCGCACCCAGCGCCGCGACAGCGCGCTGCTCAGGAAACGCGAAAGCGCGCCCACATTGGATGAAATGGACATTTCGTTGTCGTTGAGCACCACAATAAGCCGTTTGCCCATATGCCCGGCCAGATTGAGTCCCTCAAAGGCCTCGCCCGCCGTCAGGGCACCGTCGCCGATAACGGCAATGACGTGATGGTGAAGCCCGGCCAGATCCCGCGCCATCGCCATGCCCAGGGCGGCTGAGATGGAAGTTGAGGAATGCCCCACTCCAAAATGGTCATAGGGGCTTTCCGACATCCTCGGAAATCCGGAAAGGCCGCCGAGAGTGCGCAGGGTGTGAAACCTGCCCGCGCGTCCGGTGAGCAGTTTGAAAGCGTAGGACTGATGGCCGACATCCCAGATCAGCTTGTCCCTGTCCGGATCAAATGTTGCCAGCAAAGCGAGCGTAAGCTCCACGACCCCCAGTGAAGGAGCCAGATGCCCTCCGTTGCGCGAAACAACATCGACGATGCGCCGCCTGACCTCGCTTGCCAGCTGAAGCAGTTGCGCGTCGGATAATCCGGCCAGTTGCGAGGGAGCGCGTATGCTCTCCAGAAGCGCATGTCCCGTCTGCGTCATTCAGGCCGTCCGATGAACGATGTGAGAAGCCAGGCCGGACAGAAATTCGGCCTCCCTCCCGGAGAATCCCCGCAAGGCAGCCTGCGCCGCGGCGATCTGCTCACGGGCGAGTTCACGGCTTTTCTCCATGCCCAGCAAGGAAGGATAGGTGTTTTTTCCCTTGTTCGCGTCGCTCCCGGCCGGTTTGCCCAAACTGGCCGTATCGGCCGTAAGATCAAGAATGTCGTCGGTGATCTGAAAAGCCATCCCCAGGGCGGCGCCGAAAACGCCCATGGCCTTCACATCCTCCTCATCGGCCCCGGCCAGAACCGCGCCGCAAACGCAGGAGGCCCGTATCAGCGCGCCGGTTTTCATGGCGTGCATCCGCCGCAGGTCTCCCGGCGCGACGGCGGGCCCGCCCGTGTACAGCATGTCCCATTGTTGCCCGCCCGCCATTCCAGAAGATCCCGCCGCCAGGGCAATCGCCGCCGCTGCCCTGACGAGCCTGTCCGCCTGGACGTCTGTGCGGCACATGACGGCAAAGGCGTCAGTCAGCAGCGCGTCCCCCGCCAGAATGGCGGTCGCCTCGTCAAAGGCCTTGTGGTTTGACGGCTTGCCCCGCCTCAGATCGTCGTTGTCCATGGCCGGCAAATCATCATGCACCAGGGAATAGGTGTGTATCATTTCAATGGCGCAGGCAAAAGGCAGGGCCGTCTCCACCGCTCCTCCGCACAGGGAGGCGCAGCTCAGACACAATACCGGGCGCAGGCGTTTTCCCCCCGCCAGCAGACTGTACAGCATGGCCTGCTTGAGACGCGGAGGCGCGGAAAAACCGTCAAGACAGGTCGCAAGAAACCGCTCCACCATCGCCGCGCGCTCCATGAGCCGGGCTTTCACAGCCGTTTCGGACATCACGGGGCGTCTCCCCCGGGATCGGCCGGTTCTTCCTCCTCCCACGGAGCAAACGGTTTTGTTTCGCCGTCCTGCCAGACAGCGAGTTCATGGCGCGCTTTTTCCAGCCGCTCTTTACAAAAACGGGCGCAGGCCATCCCCTCCTTGTACAGGGACATGCTTGTCTCCAAAGGCAAATCGTCCGCCTCCAACGCGTTGACAATGTGTTGCAGACGCGCCATCCTCCGCTCGAAAAGATTTTCTTCCGCCATTTCGTTCATTTCCGAAAACTCCGTCATTCAGAACTCACCGCGCTGACGATTGCCGACAGGCGCCCATCGTCAAGGCGTACATGTATTGCCTGCCCCGGCGCGACCTGGCGCGTTGAGCGCAGAACATCCCCGTTCGCCGTTGTGGCCAGGGAATAGCCTTTTTTCAGCGGCGCCAGAGGGTTGGCGCTTTCCACGGTCAGGGCCAGTTCGGCAAGCGCATGCTCCCGCCGCTCCAGGGATCGGAAAAGATGCGCGCGCAGCATATCCCGTTTTTGCGCGAGCCGCCGTCCCGCATCGGCAAGACGCCGCGGCAGGGTTTTCTCCAGAGAGAAAAGCATCCGCTCAAGCCTCTCGCGCAGCCGGGCGAGGCGGCGCAAAGGCGAAAGCCAGCCCAGGGCGTTTGTCCGTTCCTGAAGCGAACGCTCCATGCCGGCAAGCCTGCTTGCCGCGGCGCGCCGCAAGGCGCCGCAGGCGTCGTCCAGGCGCTGCGCGAGTTCCGCGCGCGGCGGCCAGAGAAGCTGCGCCGCGTGGGAGGGCGTGGCCGCGCGGGCATCCGCCGTCATGTCCGCCAATGTCACATCCACCTCATGCCCGATACCGGCCAACACGGGAATCCGCGAGTGAAAAACGGCCTCGGCGACGGGTTCCTCATTGAAAGGCCATAAATCCTCCAGCGAGCCCCCGCCGCGGATCAGCACAATCACCTGGGCCCAGCCCTGCGCGTTGGCGCCGTGTATTGCCGCGACTATTTCCGCCGCGGCCGATCCGCCCTGAACCGGCGTCGGGAAAAGACGCATCTGCGCGCCGCTGCCCCGCCGCGCGCCGAGAGTCAAAAAATCATGAATCGCGGCGCCTGTGGCGGAGGTTACCAGGGCAACCCTTTTGGCGTCATACGGCAACGGCCTCTTGCGCTCCGCGGCGAAATAGCCGAGCTCCATGAGTTTGCGTTTGCGTTCCTCAAAGGCCAGGGCAAGCATCCCCCGGCCCTCGTCCTGCAACAGTTCAACGACAAGCTGGCACTGTCCGCGGGCGGCGTAAAGACTGACCCGCCCCGCGCACAGCATTGTCGCGCCGTTGCGCAGCATATCCGGCGGAGAGGGACGCGGGCTGTCATAGACCTCGCCGGTGAGCGGATCAAAATCCCGCCCGCGACTTGCCCGCCTCTGCTGCTGCAAAAACCAGACGCACTGAATCTGGGCGTCCCTGTCTTTCAGACTGAAATAGATATGGCCGGAGCCGGGCCGGGTAAGATTCGTCACTTCGCCGCGTACCCAGACAAAGGGAAAAGCTCCCTCCAGATTCGCGCGCAACCGTTCCGCCAGTTCGCGCACGGTCAATATGCTTTCCGGCACTTCAGTTTCCTATGCGCCTGTATTCCATCCGTCGCGCACGCGGCGCGCCCATTGCCCGAATTCGGATTCAAGATTGTCCAGGTCAAGTTCGGCTTTTTCGCCACTGCGCCTGTCCTTGCATTCCACAACGCGCCGCGCGAGGCTTTTGGCTCCGACCACAAGCTGCATGGGCATTCCCAGCAGATCGGCATCCTTGAACTTCACCCCCGGGCGCTCCCCCCGGTCGTCATACAGCGCATCCACGCCGAGCCGCCGCAAAAGCGCGTATACTTTTTCCGTTACGGCAGCCACTTCGGCGTTGTTGGGATCAAGGCAGATCAACACGGCGTCAAAAGGCGCCATGGGCGGAGGAAACACAATGCCGTCGGCGTCATGGTTCTGTTCAACGGCGGCCGCGGCGACGCGGGAAATCCCGATGCCGTAGCAGCCCATCATCATCAGGCGCTCCTGCCCTTTTTCATCCAAAAAAGCCGCATGCATGGCTTCGCTGTATTTCAGGCCCAGCATAAAAACATGCCCGACCTCAATGCCCCGCCTCAGGGAGACGGAGCCCCCGCAGCACGGGCAACGGTCATCGGGCGCGATATTTCGCAAATCCGCGAAAGCCTCCACATGCGCGTCGCGCGACAGATCAACGTGCATGGTATGAAGGTCCGCGGCATTGCCGCCGGTGACGTAATCCGTGTCCCCCTGAAGTTCCAGATCGGCATACATCGGCAGATCAAGCCCCCGCGGTCCGGCGAAACCCAGAGGGGCGCGGGTCAGTTTTTCCACGGTCGCCGCATCCGCCAGTTTCAGGTCCTGCGCCTTCAGCAGATTCTTCAATTTCACTTCATTCAGCTCCCGGTCGCCGCGCACCAGAGCCGCCACCGGCCTGCCGTCCGCAAGCAGGACAAGGGTTTTGACAATCCTTGCGGGAGGGACGCCCAACAGCCCGGCGACCTCGCTTACCGTATGCGCGCCCGGAGTGGCGATGTTCCGGCAGGCGGGACACGGCCGTCCGGATTTTTCCCCGGTCCGGCATATCCGCGCGCGCTCCACGTTGGCCGCATAATCGCAATCCTCGCAAAAAACTATGGTGTCTTCTCCCGTATCCGACAACACCATGAATTCGTGGGAAAAGCTGCCTCCTATGGAACCGGTGTCGGCTTCCACGGCCCTGAATCCGAGGCCCAGGCGCTGAAAAATCCTCACATAGGCATCGTACATGCTTTTATAGCTCCGTTCGGCGCCGGCGGCATCCACATCGAAGGAATAGGCGTCCTTCATGATGAATTCGCGACCGCGCATCAGGCCGAAACGCGGACGAATCTCATCGCGGAATTTCGTCTGTATCTGATAGAGCCGGACGGGCAGTTGCCGGTAGGAGCGCACTTCGCCGCGCACCAGATCCGTGATCACTTCCTCATGCGTGGGGCCAAGGCAGCATTCCCGGTCATTGCGGTCCTTGAAGCGCAGAAGCTCCCTGCCGTACTGTTCCCAGCGGCCCGACTCCTTCCACAAATCCGCCGGCTGCACCACAGGCATGAGCAATTCCTGAAAACCGGCGGCATTCATTTCTTCCCTGACAACTTTTGCTATTTTGTCCATCACCTTAAGTCCGAGAGGAAGATAAACATAGACGCCGGCTGTCAGCCTGCGCATCATGCCCGCGCGCAACAGGAGCTTGTGGCTTTCGACTTCGGCGTCGGCGGGGGATTCCTTGAGCGTGGGGATATAGCAGGAACTGAAACGCATGCGGATTATCCTTCATGGTGAATTTGTTTTCAGGTCGCCGCTGCAACGCGGCTCATCCCGGCAATTATGCCCGTGTTCACGGATTGGTTCGGACGGGACCGGAAATGTTCCGAGCAGGGCCCGCAGTTCCTCCATAAACGCGGACATCAGGGCCTCCTGACCTCTGACGGTTCGTATGACCTCTCCCCTGCGAAAAATGACTCCTTTGTCACGCCCGCCGGCAAGGCCCAGATCCGCTTCACGCGCCTCTCCCGGCCCGTTGACCACGCAACCCATGACCGCCACCTTGATGGGAGCCGCGGATCCGGCCAGATGATCCTCAACGGCTTGAACCAGCGCAAGAATGTCGATTTCCGTGCGCCCGCAGGTGGGGCAGGAAATTATTTCCGGTCCGCGCGCGCGCAGGCCGAGGGAGCGGAGTATTTCCCAGGCCGCCGTCACCTCATGGACAGGATCGGCGCTGAGGGAAACCCGCAAGGTGTCGCCGATGCCCTCATTGAGCAAAATTCCCAGTCCCACGGCGGATTTGACGGCTCCGCGCAAAAGGCCGCCGGCTTCCGTAATCCCGATGTGCAGGGGATAGTCGCAGGGAATCGACAACAGGCGGTATGCCGCGATGGTGTCCCGCACCGAGGAAGACTTGATGGATACCTTGATCCGGTCAAACCCCCGCGCCTCCAGCAGACAAATCTGACGCAGCGCGCTTTGCACCAGCGCTTCCGGGCAAGGTCTGCCGTAGCGGCGAAGCAGGTCTTTTTCCAGCGAGCCGCCGTTGACGCCCACGCGAATGACGGCCTTGTGCATTTTCGCGGCGTCGACAATCCGGTGCAGTTGCGCTTTTTTCCCTATGTTGCCGGGGTTTATCCTCAATCCTTCCACACCGGCCTCCAGGGCGGCGAGAGCCAGACGATGGTCAAAGTGGATATCGGCAATGAGCGGCAGCCGCGTATTTTTTCTGATCGCGGCAACGCCTCTGGCGGCGGCTTCGTCCGGAACCGCCAGGCGCACCGCTTCGCAGCCGTATTCCTCAAGCCGCGCGATTTGCGCCAGCGTTGAAGACACGTCGCGGGTATCGGTGTTGGTCATGCTCTGCACCATGACCGGCGCCCCGCCGCCTACGGCCAACCCGCCGAGAAGGATGGAACGGGTCTTCCCTGTTTTCATCCGCCCGCCTTACAGTTTGTAACAACTTGGTGATACTACGCCATAATCCGATGCAAGCCAAGTCTTGAAGCGATCCAGGGCCCTGACGCAAAAAAAAGCCGCATGGAAAATCCTGATTGCGCTCTCTCTGCCTTGGAACGCGCCTTGCATGGCGCATGGCATGTTCCGGGGCGGAAAAAATTTCCGGGCTTCTCCGAAATGACACTCAAGTTTTTATCAATGCAGCCGATAGGATACATAAATAATTGAGGTTCCGCCATGCGCTTTTCCGTTTATGTCTGTCTGCTCAGCCTGTTCCTGCTGTCGTCCGCCTCAGGCTGCTCGGGAAGGCTTTCCCCAGGCCAGCCGGATTATGTGGATGCGGTGGAGTTGAAGCTCAAATGCCGCGAACTGGCGGATCAGATGCTCGCGACCATGCCCAATGACGCCCTGCGGGGTTTTGTGGCCATGCCCACAGCCTTTGTGGATCAGAACAATTCCTCGCGAAGTTCGCCGTTGGGCAGGCAGATTGCCGAATCCATGTTTTACGAGTTTAATCAACGCGGTTTCCCCACGCGCGAATACCGCCTGTCAGGACATATTTCCGTCGTCGGCGGCCGGGATGACCTCGCGCTTGTCGCCAATCAGCTTGTTCCGGTTCAGGGACAAAAATGGGCCGCCCTGATTGTGGGAACCTATTACGTGGAAAAGAGCGCCACATTCGTCAATGCGCGTCTGGTGCGCGCCAGCGACGGGCTTGTATTGCGCACGGGCCAGCTTGTGCTTGCGAACACGCCTGTTGTGGCGCGAATGGGCAAGTCCGACGCGCTGCTTCCACTTCACGGGACGGACGGCGATGCCGGCAAAGTCATCGCGTCGGGCCAGGGGAAAGGAAAAACCGGGGCGAAATCCCCGGAGCCCGCCGCAAGCCGGAATCCGCATCCGCCGCTCTACACTCCGGCCGATGCTGTTTCCGTCGGGCAAATACGCATCATACAGGGACGGTAGATCATGAAAATCCTGCCATCTGTTTTTCTCGTTCTGATGCTGCCCGTGTCCGATTTCATCGCGCCTTCCGCCGCGCCGGCCGCGGAAACCGCGTACCGGCCGGCTCCCCCGGTCATTGGCGGGCCGGATATCAGCGAAAAGTTTCTTGATCAGGCCCGTGCATACCGCGCGAAAGGGCGCTACGAGCTTGCGCGGCAATCCTACGCACAGGCGCTTTCCACCTGTCGTTCCAACGAAGGGATGGCGGTCATCCGGCACGAAATGGGCGGTGTGGAACTCCTGTTGCGCACAATGCGCTGAGGTGACTCATGAGCAGATTTTTTCTCATCATCGTATTGCTCCTTGCCGTGCTGCTCTTCCCTCTTGCGGCGGCGGCCTTTTTTGAAACGGGCACGGTCCCGGTCGCCGCGAACAGCATCGCGGATCAGTTGGATTCGCAACTGATGACGCGCTATGCGGGCAACAACCCCGATATGAAAAAAAGCGAGCGGAAGGCGCTCGCCCGTTCCCGCATCTCCATCATGGGCACCACGGCGGCAAACATCAATAACTTTGAAGAAACCTCGCCTCTGGGAAGACAAATGACGGAGGAAATCGCCCGCTGGCTCGTGGACGCGGGCTACCGTTTTACCGAACTTCGCAAAGGACGCCATATCCGCTTCAACAAAAAAGGCGAATTTTTCCTTACAAGAGATCTGCGGAAACTCGCCGGCACAACAGGAACAGCGCAGGCGGTGCTGGCCGGCACATATGTCGTCACGCCGGAACAGGTGCGCTTCAGTATGCGGCTGATCCATATAAACAGCAATGAGGTTCTTGCCGTGGGCGCAGCAACCGTGCCAAGAACAGACGATATTGAGCCGCTGCTGGAGGATATGAAACCCGGCAGCGGGAGCACGCCGTCAGTGCGTACGCGCCTTGAATAATCCGCCTTGCAATCCGGCGCGCTTGCGGATATAAGCCGTTCATATCCCGGCAAGGACAAGGCCGGTCTTTTTTTGGCGCATTCCGGACCGCATTCAGGCATAAACGGCACATGTCACTCAGCATAGGTATCGCAGGGTTGCCCAACGTCGGCAAATCCACGCTTTTCAACGCGCTGACCAAAGCGCAGAACGCGCAGGCCGCCAACTATCCTTTCTGCACCATTGAGCCGAACAAGGCCACAGTGCCCGTGCCGGATCAGCGGGTGGACGGGCTTTCCGCAAAAGTTTCTCCGAAAAAGACCGTTTACGCCAGTGTTGATTTCATAGACATTGCCGGGCTTGTGCGCGGAGCGAGCAAAGGCGAGGGGCTCGGCAACCAGTTTCTCGCGACCATCCGTGAATGCGCGGCGATTGTGCATGTTGTCCGCTGCTTTGAGGATGAAAACATCACTCATGTGGACGGCGTTGTGGACCCGCCGCGCGACATGGAAACCATTGAAACGGAACTGCTGCTCGCGGATATGCAGACTGTTGAAAAACGTCTTGAAAAAATGCGCAAAACGGCCAAAGGCGACAAAGGGGCCAAAGCCGCGGCCGATATTCTGGAAAATCTGCTCGCATGGCTGGATGCCGGAAATTCCGCCGCCACTTTCACCCTGCCCGACAATGAGCCTTTCCGGGCAGCCTGGCGTGAACTTGGCCTGCTCACCGCAAAGCCGGTCATCTGTTGCGCCAATATTGACGAGGCGGCCCTGCCTGACGGGAACGCCCACGCCGCCGCGCTACGGGAAGCCGCGGCACGGAAAAATGCCGGTTTTACCTGCATCTGCGCAAAACTTGAAGAGGAGCTTCAGGGATTGCCGGAGGACGAACAAAAAGAACTGCTTTTCTCTTACGGCATAAAAGAAAGCGGTCTTTCCGGCATTATCCGGGCGGGATACCTCACCTTGGGGCTGTGCAGCTACTTCACGGCAGGGCCGGATGAGGTACGCGCCTGGACCATCCGCAGGGGCTGGAAAGCGCCGCAGGCCGCGGGCGTTATCCATACGGATTTTGAACGCGGATTCATCCGCGCCGAGGTGATCTCGTTCGACGATTACATGAGCCATGCCAATGAAGGCGCCTGCCGCGCGGACGGCGTTCTGCGGACTGAAGGCAGGGACTATACCGTGCGGGACGGCGATGTGATGCGTTTTCTCTTCAATGTTTAGAGCAATTTTCACTTTGGAATTGCTCTATTTCGCTGCAAGCGATAATCCCAAGCGCACTATGCTCTAAAGATACCTGTGCAATACGGCCAGCACCTCGTCAAGGTTGATCGGCTTGCCCAGGTGGCCGTCCATGCCGGCTTTGAGGCATCTTTCGATGTCCTCGTGAAAAACATTGGCGGTCATGGCGATGATGGGCATCCGCCGGCCCTCCGGATTCTCCAGCGAGCGGATGGTCCTTGTGGCCTCATAGCCGTCCATTTCCGGCATCTGTATATCCATCAGGATCAGGTCATAGTAGTCTTCCGCCCGTTCCCTGAACAGGCGCACCGCCATCGCCCCGTCTACCGCGCATTCAATTTCCAGGGAGGTGGGCTTTAAAAGTTCAAGCATAATCTCGCGGTTGATTTCAACATCCTCAACCAGCAACATGCGCCGCCCCGCGAAACAAGCCGGCTCGTCGAGCGATTCCGTCGCCTTTGCCGGCTGCGGATGGACGCCGAGGCATTCAAGAATGCGGTCGGCCACGGCTGCGGGAAAAATGGGCTTGGACAGATACGAGGCAATCCCGACGGCTTTGGCCTCCGTTTCCAGCCGCCTCCAGGCCGTGGCCGGGATTATGAGAACAACGGCGGCGTCCGCGCGCAGTTCCCTTATCCGGCGCGGCAGCGCCATGCCGTCCACGCCGGGCGCTTTCCAGTCGACATAACATATGTAACGGGCATCCTGCCGCTTGAGCAACCCGGCGGCCTCCTCGCCGTTGGCGGCCACATCGCAGGCGAGACCGAGCCGCCCGGCAATATCCCTGCAATATTCCCGCACATCAAGGGAAGCATCCACCACGAGCATTCGCGGAAGCCTCCCCTCAGCCGCCGCAATGCGCCGCGGGGCCTCCGATCCCCGCTCAACCCGTATGGTGAAGGCGAACGTGGTGCCCTTGCCAACCTCGGAATCAATCCAGATCCGCCCTCCCATCATCTCGACAATGCGTTTGGAAATGACCAGACCAAGCCCGGTACCGCCGAATTTGCTGGAAATGCTGCTGTTCGCCTGCACAAACGGATGAAAGAGACGGCCTTTTTGTTCCTCGCTGATGCCTATACCGGTGTCACTGACGGCAATCTGCATGGAGCAGAAGCCGTTTTCACGTTCGCGCAAACACGCTTCAAGACAGATGGCGCCCTGCTCGGGGGTGAATTTCACCGCATTGGAAAGCAGATTGGCGAGGACTTGCGCCAAATGCTGCTCGTCGCCGATCAACGAGGCGGGAATGTCCCTGTCGATGCGGACAAAAAAATTCTGCCGTTTCTCCTCAACACGGGAATTGACGACATCGACCACCCGTTGGAGCATTTTTTCAAAATTGAATTCAACCCGGGCAAGCTCGAATTTGCCGGCCTCGATTTTCGATATGTCGAGAATGTCGTTGATGACGCCGAGCAGATGCGAGGATGCGTCTTCTATTTTGTCCAGGCAGTAATTTTTCTGCTCAATGTCCGATGATGTCCTGGCTATGCTGGTCATGCCGACGATGGCGTTCATGGGGGTGCGCATCTCATGGCTCATATTGGCCAGAAAAATGCTTTTGGAAACGCTGGCCGCCTCGGATTGCGCGGCTTTTTCCCTGTATTGGGCAAAACCGGCATAGCCGCTGGCAACAGCCGCCGTCATGGAAATGAAGAGAAGCACCGCCAGGACATAAATGTCGTTGCGCAACTCAGTGACCTGCTCGTCGGCGATGTCCACTCCGGCAACGGCCACCACGCGCCCGTTCCCGTCAAAGACCGGCGAAAAGGCGGACAGGATGCCGAGATACCCGGCAGAGTAATCGCCGAGCCCGGCGCTGGCGGGCATTCCCTCCAGGGCGATCTGCGACGCGCGTTCCGTCACCAGGGAAGGAGTGGCGAGGCCGACCGCCCCGTCCGTGACGTCGCTGTCGACGATGAACTGCATCACGTCCGGCTCTCCGCCCGGACGCATATAGTACACAAGGAGGATGTCATGCTCCCTGCTGAAGGCGATCAGGCGGTTTTTGACTTCCGCGTACAGGGGTTTTTCCATATCCTCCGCGGAGACGAGCTGCGCGAGTTCGTCCGGCCTGATCAGATACGAGGCGGTGCGGCTGGCGGCCAGCAGGCGGGCCTCGATGTTGGAGCGCAGGAATTCGGCGGTGGATTTCATCATGACGCTGGCGACGATGGAAACGATCAACACCACAAGGGCGGAGCCAAAAAAGAGGATGAGGACAAAAATGTCGTGCCTGACGCTTTTCTTCATATGCCATAACCCCGCTGCGAGGGACTTACCGCAACAATATCCGAGGACAGGTTCCTGAGCAAGCCGGTGCGTGTCCGACACGCCGCAGATGGTCAGGGCCATATACGGCACAACGCGCGCCGGGGCGGAAAGATTGAGGCTGCGCGCGAGCTTCGTTCAGAAGAATGACAACGGCCGCGCGGGCCGCTCCAAAGCCCGGGCTTTTACCGGCACATCATCGTTTTGAGCCGGCGGGCGGGCGGGGGATTCGCCCCCGTCCGGCGTATGCCCCGGCCTGTGCATCTGCCGCCCCAGCGTCTGCTGCCAGGGGGTCCATTCCTGCCCGCGGTCGGCAAAGCGGGCGAAAAGACCGCGGCACTGGGCCATCTTGGCGTCCAGATTGTCGGCATGGTGCAGGGCAAAGGCTTCCGGCGTCTGGGGCAGACGCGCCGCCCCGAATTCCGGTTCTCCGTGATGGCTCAGGACAAGATGCTTCAAATGACGCTGAAGATGTTCTTCCAGGCCGGAGTCCGCAAGATGGGGTGCCAGAAGTTCCAGCCCCAGTTCCAGATGCCCGAGCAAACGGCCTTCTGTGGTGTAGTCATTGGCAATGCCGCCGGAATACTCCCGAATTTTGCCGATATCGTGAAAAATCGCTCCGGCGAGCAGGGTTTGACGGTCCAGTTCCGGATAATGGTCGGCCATGCGGCGGCACAGACCGAACACTCCCAGGGTATGCTCCAGCAGGCCGCCCGCGTAGGCATGGTGTACGCTTTTCGCCGCCGGCCAGATGCGGAACGCCGCGCACAGTTCCTGATTGTGCAGAACGGAAAAAACCATCCTGCGCCAGGGGATGTGGCTGAACTCCTTCCCTGACAAGGCGAGAAGCTCCTCCAGCATGGCATCGGGGTCATACGGCCCGCGCGGCAGCAGCGCCGTCTGATCCACAGCGGCGCTCTCCCCGGCGTTCAACAGGCGCATGCGCGTGACGGCAAGCTGCACTTCCCCGCGGTACGTCTCAGCCCGGCCTTCGACAGAAACCGTGGCTCCCGCGGGAATATCCACAAATTCCGCGCTCAGGGGATACCATATCTTGGCCTCCAGAACTCCGCTGGCGTCGCAGAGGGTCAGCCGCCAGTAGGCCCCGTTGCGCGCGCTGCCCGGAACGGCCTGGCCGACGGCGAAGATGCCGGCGATTTCATGACCCGGCGCAATGTCTTTGACGTAACAACCTTTTTCCATATATATTTTCCGGCGGACACCGCGGACATGGACATCGCCGGCCTTTCCTGTTATTGACGCTAGTTGTTTTTATTCTCTTTTTTCCGGGCGTTGTCAACAGATTTTGAGGTATTGCCGGATGGACGTGTTGTTGACCAATGATGACGGCATTCGCGCCAAAGGCCTCAGGGCGCTTTACGTGGCCCTGACGGAAGCCGGACATGCCGTGCATGTGGTGGCGCCCATGCGCCAGCAGTCCGGCGTGGGGCATTCCCTCACGGTTTTTGAGCCGGTGCGGGCTGTGGAAATTGAAGAGCCGGACTTTC
>JAISXC010000177.1 GCA_031270875.1 Desulfovibrio sp. | reverse complement strand
CTATCCGCAGTCCGCCCCCGCAGCGCGCCGGATCAAGGCCGCGGGCGCATACAAGCAGGGGCGGGCAATCCGGCTTCCGCCCAAAACGGATCTCCGCTCCGAGGCGGACCAGGGCATGGGCAAGCTCACCGATGGGCCGCTCGTGCATGCGCCCGGCTCCGTGGATATGGAAAAAACCCTTGCCGGCCGCCAGCACGGCCGTGAGCAGACGGCAGGTTGTGCCGGACTCGCGCACATCGCAGGAAAGCGCGCCGTCCGGCGCATCGCCGCCCCTGGGCGCAATCATCCCGCGCACTTCCCAACCGTCGCCGTCCGGCAGGGGGTTCATGGCCGCCCCGGCCGCGCAGAGAATGGTCCGGGTGCGTTCCAGATCCCGGCATTCCAGGGTGTGCCGCACGCGGGAAACCCCGCGCGCGAGCGCCGCGCCGATAAGATAGCGGTGTGAGGCGGATTTTGAGGCCGGGGCCGTTACAGAAACAATTTCGCTACGGCGCGTCATGGCCGTCCTCGTCCGCGCTCGCCCCGTTGTTGTGCTCCAGGCGGGGACCGGCCGGATACGCTCCCAGAATTCGGAAACTTGTGCAGACATTCTCCAGCCGGGCGCGAAGGGCCGCGTGCCGCCGGGCGGTGAGATCGCTTTCCACATCCGCGAAAAAGACATAACGCCAGTTTTGCCCGCGCAAAGGACGGGATTCCAGCTTGCGCATGTTGATGTCGCTGTCCGCGAGCAGGGCAAGCACCCCGGAAAGGGCGCCCGCTTTGTCCGGCAGGGTAAACAGCAGGGATGTCTTGTCCGCCGCGCCGTCGGTTCGAGGCGCCGGCAGGGATTGGGAGGCCGCCTTGGGACCGATGATGACAAAACGCGTCCAGTTGTCGGAAAGGTCTTCAATGCGGCGGGCCAGAATGCCGAGAGCCAGCATGTCGGAGAGCTTGCGATGCCCTATGGCCGCCGCACCCTCATTCCCGGCCGCGCTCCGGGCGGCGGCGGCGGTGGATTCCACCGGCACAAGGGCGGCCTTGGGCAAATGGGCGCGTAGCCACCCGCCGCACTGGGCCAGAGGCTGGGGATGGGAATAAACGGTGCCGATGGCCGCGAGAGAGGGCGCGTTGCTCAACAGACAGTGGGAAATGCGCGAAAACAGCTCCGCCTGGATAAAGACATCGTGGTTCAGAAAGAAGTCAAAACTCACGCCGACAGTGCCTTGCAGGGAATTTTCCAGGGGTACGACGCCCAGGTCGCACTGGCCGGAAGAAACTTCTTCAAAAACCCCGGCGATGTCGCCGCAGGGGTGGAAAGAAACCGCGTGCCCCAGGTATTCCACTCCGGCGAAATAGGAAAAGGTTCCTTCGGGGCCGAGATAGGCCACGCTCTGGGGACGCTGCAGAGCGCGGGAGGACGAGAAAATCTCGCGCCAGACGGCCCGCAGGTGATCCGCGGGCAAGGGGCCGGCGTTTCTGCGCACAAGACTCTCCAGCACTTCACGTTCCCGCAGGGGCTTGAAGACGCCGGGCCCCATGCCCTTTTTGATGCTCCCCACTTCAAGACTCAGGGAAGCCCGGCGATTGAGCAGGTCAAGCAGGGCCGCGTCCGCGGCGTCGATTTCCGCCCTGATGGCGGCAAGCCGTTCGGCCGGATCCGGGCTGGATCCGGCATTTACTCGCGATTCCGTCATGCCTAGACCTCCCGTATGTCTTCACGCACACGCATGCCGAAATGCCGGCCCGTATCGTCGGCGCGGCAGAGTACGACATCGCCGCGCTTGAGCTCCACAACGCTCAGGGGGACTCCGTCCGGAGACGTCAGGCGTATGGTTTCGGCATTCTGCAAAAAAATTCCGCCGCTTTTTTTCAGGCCCCGGCCGTCCCCGGTCTCGGCTTCTATGTAGAGCATGGGCCGCACCTCAATCTTGACGCGCCCCAGAGTGGCAAGGCGCGCTGTCCCGTCCGCGTTGACAATGAGAACTTCCCTGCCGGCGGCAAGCTCCCCCAGATACGCGGTTTTGTCATGGGGCAGACGCACATAGGCGTGCACAGCTCCCGCGTTGACCCGGAAAGGGCGCGCGGCCACGTATTCATTGTGCTCTGTCTCCGCATGGACAAGAAAGGTGAAGGCCGAGGAATTGCCCACGAGCATTCCCTCCCCGCGACACAGGAGGGAAAGGGTGTCCGCGCAGACGCGGTGCCCCATACCCACAGCCTCCACGCGGGTAACGAGGCAGGGGCTCAAATCTTCCCGCTCCTGTGAAAATTTGCAGGCAGCCACAATTTCCTTGATCTCTCCGAGCGCCTCGACCGTCAGCACGACGGCCGCCACACCGCGCTCCAGAATGCCGGAGGCGAGCCTGGCCTCATCAAGGCTGCCCGCTTCGGCAAAAACAGCATCACTGCAGGCCAGCAGATTTTCCACGGGGATCACTTCCCAGCCGCGGGCCAGCACCAGGCGTTCTCCCCTGCGCAGCCGTTCAAGCGCGTCCCGCTCGTCGGATTTGGCGGTGAGGGCCACGCGGCCTGTCTCCTCATCCGTCCAGACGGCGCAGCGGGCGAGGGCTGATGCCTGCCCGGCCATGTCCCGGGGCACAATCAGACCGTCCACGCCGGATTCCAGGGCCAGGGTCACATGGGACTTGTTGTAGGGTACGGAGCGAAAATATATCTGGGGCATCGTCTATTCTCCAACAATTTCCAAGGCCGCATCCACAGCGGCGTCTTCGTGCACAATGGCGCGCAGGGCCTTGATGAGAGCGACGCGGCGGGGATGCTGGAAAACGTTGCGGCCGACGGAAATGCCGGCGCCGCCCGCCTGGAGGGAATCATATACCATTTGCAGGATATCGCGGGTGGACTCCATGCGCTCGCCGCCGGCTATGACGACGGGCACGCAACAGGCGGCAACCACACCGGAAAAGCTCTCCATATCCCCGGTATAGGGAACCTTGACAATATCGGCCCCCAATTCCACGCCGACGCGCGCGCAGTGGGCCACAACATCCGGCGCATAGCCGTTGGATACCTGCGGACCGCGCGCGTACATCATGGCCAGCAGCGGCATGCCCCAGTTGTCGCAGGCTTCGGCCACCCTGCCCATGTCCGTCAGCATGAGACGTTCATTGGGGTCGCCCAGGTTGACATGCACGGACACGCAGTCCGCGCCGTGCCTGATGCCTTCCTCCACCGTGCCGACGAGAGTTTTGGTGTTGCCGGCCGGGGTCAGGGCGGTGGAGGCGGAGAGATGGACAATCAGGCCTATGTCTTTACCCGCGCTGCGGTGGGAGCAGCGCACCAGCCCCTTGTGCATCAGCACCGCGTCGGCGCCGCCCCTGGCCATGTCGTTGACGGCCAGGCGCATGTCTATGAGGCCTTCCACAGCGCCGATGGTGACACCGTGATCCATGGGCACAATGATGGCGCGGCCGTTTTCCCTGTTGATGATGCGTTCCAGACGGACTTTTTTGCCGAGATACATGTGCGCGCTCCTGTGGTTTTCACTTTTGCGGATTTACGCCGGAGCGGCCTCCCAAAAAAAAGGCCGCCGGCGTTTTGCCTGCGGCCTTCTGGACTTCTTCTCTGCTCACGTTCGCGTCAGCCAAGTCCCCGACCGCAGGCTCC
>JAISXC010000166.1 GCA_031270875.1 Desulfovibrio sp. | reverse complement strand
GGCCGGCCATGCCGAAAAAGGCTTCTTCCGAGTCAAAGCCCCGGCAGCAGACAAGCCCCAGCACCTTGACGATGCGCCGCCCCTTTACCTGATGGGTTGTGACCACGGGAAAGCGGCCCACCAGAAAAATTTCCCTGGCTTTGGCCATCGTGTCGGAATCCAGAGTTTTCTCCGCCTTGCGGGATTTTTTTTCGTTGCCGCCCAAAAGAAAAAGCATGGCAAACCTCCACTGTCGAAATTGGAAGGAATTTTTTCTCCACCTTCAATCATGCAAATGGTTTGCCAAAGATATGTTTTCCCGTAATTCAGGTATGTTGGATAAAAATGTTCCATCCACAGGTCAGGCTCTTGACGCGTTATTTCTCATTGATTGTCCTGGCAAAACTGTTGTAAGCCCCGCGGCTCGCCGAGAGCGCCTCAATCATGCTCTTTCTCGACGAGGAATGAAAATTTCCGGTAAGGCCCGAAGACAGCGCTTCGGCAAAACGACCCGCCTCTCCGAGAAAGGCGCGGTATTCCCGCTCCAGGCCGGGAGTACCCCGAAAGGGAGGCTTTCCGGCTTCGGCCAGGATGCTGCCCAGTTTGTCGCCGATCTGAATGAGGGCCTCCCTGTCGGGATGTTCTTCGCCGAGCAGCGAGGCGCATTGCCGGAAGAGAGAAAAAATCTCCCGGGCCAGAGTTATCTGCCGCTTGAGAGGATGGTCGCGCAGGAGAGCGGCTTCTGCCTGCGCGCTCGCCTCGTCCGCCAGATTCAGAAAATCGCGCCGCGCGGTGAAAAATTTCCGGCAGGCGGCGTTCAGGCGGACGATGATTTTTTCCCCCATGACGCCGTCGTCAATCATGGCGTCGTCCTTGACGTATTTTTCCAGAGCGCGATATTCTTTCAGCGTCTCCTCAAGCGCCTGACCCATGTCAACGATGAGCCGCGCGAGCTGTCCGGATATCCGCTCGGCGAAAAGCCCCCGGGGCGGCTCCAGACGTTTGGCGGCCGCGGCAATGGTCCCGGCGGCAATCCTGGGGACGGGCTTCAGGCGCCACTTCCGCAAATACTCGCGGGCCGCGTCACGGCAGATTTCCGGCAGGGTGTACGGCTCCTCGGAAAACAGGGAGCTGACGAGATTGTAATAGTCTATGCCGGCGGCGGCTTTTTCCTGCTCCGCCTGCGAAAGGGGAAGGAACGACCGTTCAGAAGATGCCTGCGCCGCCCCGGACTGTGCCCGCTGACGCGGTTCTCCGGTTGCCGCCGCGCCGGTGACGGAGGAAGGCGCGAACAGGATAATAAGAAACGCGCAGAGACAAGGCCAGAAACTTTTTCTCATCGTCCGGTGACAGAAATCATTTGTCCAGATTTTCCGTAATCCAATCATTCAGCTCCGTGAGATCCGGGCCCCAAGGGAAGTCGCCGCCCCTGAGCTGCCCGCCGACGCCGTAAAAACGCGTCCCGGCGTATTCGGCCGCGTCGCGGTCAGTGACGGCGTCGCCCACCATCAGTACGGTTTCCGGGGGCAGGCCTGTTCCGGCGACAATCTCCGCCAGCAGTCGCGCCTTGCCCGGCGGCGAGCCGTGGATGCCGTCAAAATAGCCATCCAGCCGGCGTTCGCGCAGAATGACACGCAATTCTTCCTGCGGCGCGCCGGAGCACACGCAGAGCCGCAGCCTGCCGCGCCAGGCGTCCAGAACCTCCTGCGCGCCCGCGATCAGCCGGCAGGAGCGCACTTCATCCAGAGCATAGTCCGCGAAAAGGCGGCCCCATTCGGCGGATTCCTCCGGAGTGATGCTCCTGCCCAGGACTTCCTGAAAAAACCACTCGAATTTTTTGTAACGGCTCACTCCGCCGTGCACGGTGTGATACATGACAAGACGGTCTCTGGCCTGCGTCCCATACGGCTCCGCCAGGCGGGCAAAGGCGCGGGTTTTTACAGGCACGCTGTCGAGGATGACTCCGTCGCAATCAAAAATCAGGCATTGTATGGGCATCTTGCTCCCTACGCGCTGTCCCGCTGTCTGATGATTTTCGCCGGAACTCCTCCCACCACTGCAAAGGGGGGCACATCGCGCGTGACAACGGCGCCGGCGCCCACAACCGCTCCGCTCCCTATGCGCACATCCGGCGTTACCACGCAGTTTGCGCCTATCCAGACATTGTCTTCAATGACGATTTTTCCCGGGACATGTCCCTGAAACATAATGGGTCCGTCCAGTCTGTCAAAACGGTGGTTCGCGGCGCGCAGGACCGTGCCCGGGCCAATGGCCGTGTGCGGGCCTATCTCAATGTGTCCCTCGTCGGCGCTGAGGTGCACACAGGGAGAAAGCGCGACATTTTCGCCCATAGTCAAATTGCCGTTGCCGGCGGTGACAAAGGAGCCGCGCCCCAGACGCACGCCGTCGGCAAGACGCATATTGCGGCAGCCTGAGAGCGTAAGGCCGGCGGCAAAACGCACAAAGCCGCACGAGGCGAAAAGGGGTTTCCAGGCCGCCAGGCGCAGGAACATGCCCAGAGGCGTCGGTATCCACGCGAAAAACGCGAGCCAGAGTTCTTCCAGAATCGCCGCGGTGCGGTTTTGAAACGACGGTCCTCGCAAACTTGTTCCTGTTTTCTGGCGTACGCCCTTGATGTACCGGTTGCAGCGGAAAGGCGTTCGCGTGAATGCTACGAATCTGGAGTGTATCTTTCGCGCAGGCCGTCCCCTTTCATCAGGCGCGCCACATGAGCAAGATCTTCCGGCGTATCCACGCTGAAGGTGCGGACGGACGTGGAAACCATGCGCACTTTTTCGCCATATTCCAATATGCGCATCATGTCCACCGACTCACAGATTTCCAGCGGACTTTCCTCCATTTCGTTGAAACGCAACAGATAGTCGCGCCGGAAGGGGATAATGCACACCTGCTTGCGCATGGGAACCCAGTCGGAACCCTTTTTCCGCGAAGGGACGGGTTCGCGCGAAAAATAGAGGGCGTCCATGTTGCGATCCACCACCACCTTGACTTCATTGGGGTCTTCAAATTCCTCAATGGTTTTCATCTCGGCCATAAGATTCACGACATTGACGGAGGCATCCCCAAGCATGGGCGTCACGGCGGAGTCAATCATTTCCGGCGTCACCATGGGTTCGTCCCCCTGCACCATCACCACAATGTCCGCCTTTTTGCCGCTTGTCTCCTCTATCTTGAGCAGGGCTTCGGCGGTTCGCGTGGTGCAGCGCACATGCCAGTCCCC
>JAISXC010000139.1 GCA_031270875.1 Desulfovibrio sp. | reverse complement strand
CGGATACTCTGGATTATACAGGTTCAGGCCTTCACGAAGGCTCAAAACTCATCTGGGCCTCAGCCGGCGAAAAAAGGCGCGAACTCGGCCGCGAGATCAGGGAACCCCCTTCCCTGCCTGAAGGCTTCGGCCGGATTCTGCCCGTCATTCCAGGGATAGCCGTCGTGCGCGGGCCAAAACATACCCTGCCGCGCGACACGCAGGACGCCGCCATGGAAAGTCTGGCAAAGGTCTTTGCCGTCTGGAGACGCCGGGAAGCCTTTCCGCTGCTGGTTGTTGTGGATGAGCCGGACTTTTGCGCGCGCAATATCGACAATTTTCTGTGGGTCGCCTTTACCCGCTCGGACCCGGCCACGGACAGCTATGGCCCGCAAGCGCTCACGCGCGCGAAACACTGGATGTGCAGCCCTCCCCTCATTCTGGACGCGCGCCTGAAATCTTTCCACGCCCCGCCGCTGGAAGAAAATCCGGCGATTGCGGCGGCGGCGGAAAATCTGGCGGCTCCCGGCGGTCCCCTGCACGGATTTTATTAGAGATTTTTTATTGCTTGAAGCCTGTCCCGCTGTGGACTAGTATGGTTTCAAAATATGCTCCGGCCCCGCAAGGCCGCGTATGCGCAATTTCAGAAAGCGTAATTCTTATGGAGACGACCATGCCTGAAGCACCGGAAAAAAATCTGGCCCTTGATATTGTTCGCATCACGGAAGCGGCCGCCCTGGCTTCCGCCCGCTGGCTCGGCCGCGGAGACAAAACAGCCGGGGACCACGCCGCCGTGCAGGCAATGCGCGTCGGCTTTTCAACCCTGAACATTGACGGCACGGTCATTATCGGCGAAGGTGAAAAAGACGATGCCCCCATGCTTGCCAACGGGGAAAAAATAGGCGGTGGCGGCGATCTTGCTCTGGATGTCGCAGTGGATCCCGTTGAAGGTACCAATCTTCTGGCCTACGGGCGCCCCAACGCGATTTCCGTGATAGCGGTTTCCCCGCAGGGCAGCATGTTCAATCCCGGCCCGAGTTTCTATATGCAGAAACTTGTCGTCGGCAGCGAAGCGCGCGATGTTGTGGATATTGACGCGCCTATCAAGGCAAATCTGAAAAACGTCGCCAGGATTCTCGGCAAAAGCGTGCAGGATCTTGTTGTCTTTGTGCTGGACAAGCCGCGCCACCAGCGTTTGATCGGAGAAATCCGCGAGGCGGGGGCGCGTATCCAGCTTCAGACGGACGGCGATGTCATCGGCGCGCTCATGGCGGTGGACCCGCGTTCTGAAGTGGACATCATGATGGGCACCGGCGGCACTCCGGAAGGCGTGCTTTCCGCCTGCGCCATCAAAGGGCTTGGCGGACAGATACTGGCAAGACTCGACCCGCAGTCCTATGTGGAAAAAGAGGCCATCAACGAAGCCGGCATTGACTTGCGCGAAGTGCTCACGGTCAATAACCTGGTTCGCAGCGAAGACTGTTTTTTCGCCGCCACGGGTATTTCCGGGGGGGATTTTTTGCGCGGCGTGCGCTACAGCGCCGGACACGCGGTAACGCATTCCCTTGTCCTGCGCGGAAAAACAGGCACTCTGCGCTATGTGGAATCGTACCACAATATGGACAGACTTTCCAAATTCAGCGCGGTGCAGTACTGAATGAAAAACTTGCGGACAGCGGCGCTGCATGTCCTGCCGGGCTGTTGCGCGCTCCTCGCGATCGGCGCGCTTTTGTGCGCGACGCCGCAGGACGCGCCGCGGGCCGCCCAGCAGACACAACAAACGGCAACCGGCGAATCCCGGCCGGACAACGCGCCGCGGAAACAGACGCATGTCCGGAAAACCCAAAAATCCGAGCAGGGAAAAACAGGATCGGTATATGACGATCAGCCCAGGATCACGGAGGAAGAACTGAGGCGCTTTCTGCAAGTGTTGCCGCAGTTCCGCAACTGGTGCCGGGAGAATAACGAGAGGCCGCGGCCCGTTGTGCGTAACGGCAAAGCGGACTTCTTCTATTCAAAGCAGGCCGCGGACTGGGTGAATTCCCGCGGCTGGCGGACGGAACGATTTTTTTGCGTCATGGGTCGTCTGGCAACCGCTCTTGTCATCGTCGAAGAAGGCAATGATCTGGCCGAGCGTCCGCGCGACATGCCTCATGTGTCCGACGAGGATCTTGAGATCACGCGCCGGAATCTGGGTACCATATTGAAGGCCTTGGATCAGGGTGGAGAGAACACGCCGCCGATCAACCGCTGATGCAGCAGTCTTGTCATGCTTTCCGAATTTCGGTGTACATGGCCGCCGTTTCCGCAAGCAGGCTGTTCAGGCGCGAAGCGAGGAGCTGCGGTTCCCTGATGAAACCGTCAAGCAGCAGGCTTGCGTCAAAAAGCCCCTGCGTCATGAGCGTGAGCATATTATCCTTGGCATCGGCCTTGAAAATTCTGAGCATGCCCCGCAGCAGCGGATGGGCCTGATTGACCTCCAGCACCTTGACCGGCAGGGAATCGTCCTTGTGTATGACCTTGAGCAGTTTTTCCATGGAGGACGTCATGCTCCCGTCCGGAGAAACCAGCACTGAAGGGCTGTCTTCCAGACGTTGCGAAACGCGCACTTCCTTGACTTTCTCACCCAGAATTTCCTTCATTCTGTCCAGCAGGGCCGCAAAGTTTTCCTGTTCTTCCTCCGAAAGCGGGGCGCTTTTTTCCTGCACCTCCCTCCTGTCTTCAAAAGCGGAGAGCGCGTCGTCAGGGGCGTTCTCAACGGGCTTGAATTCCCATTCCCTGTATTTGCCGAGGCCCTCCATTACAAATTCATCCACAGGCTCATAGAGATAGAGCACCTCTATTCCTTTTGCGCGGAAACGCTCCGTATGAGGATTCAGCCGCGCCGCCTCGCGGTTCGGCGCGGAAACGTACCAGAATGTCTTCTGCCCTTCAGGGGCGCGGGCCATATACTCCTCCAGCCCGGTGAGCGACTCGCCGTCATCCAGAGCAGAGGAGTTGAAGCGCAAAAGCGCGCTCACGCGTTCACGGTTGGGAAAATCATGATAGCCGAGTTTGAAGATTTTGCCGTGCAGCCGCCAAAAGCGCAGATATTTTTCCGGTTCCCCCTTGGCCATCTTTTCCAGATGGTTCAGAGCTTGCTTGACGATGACCTGATTGATCTTGCGCAGCAGCGCATTTTCCTGCAAGGTTTCGCGGGAAATGTTCAGGGGCAGGTCTTCGGTATCCGCCACGCCTTTGAGGAAGGCCAGATATTCCGGTATCAGATCCTTGTTCCGGCGCTGAATGAGCACCCGGTGGGCATAGAGATCAATGCCCCAGAAGTCGCGATCCATGCCGAAAAAATCCTGCGAGCTGTCGGAGATGAACAAGAGGGCATTGAACTGCACGGGCGCGTCCACGGAAAGATGCAGCGCGTCCAGCGGAGCTTTGGCGTCGTAGGTCAAAGTTTTGTAAAAAGCGTCATATTGTTCTTTTTTGATGGAGAATTTCGGTTCCAGCCACAGCGCCGGCTCGGAGTTCACGCGGCTGCCGTCCAGAAGAATGGGAAAAGGCATGAAGGCGGAATGATAGCGGATGACAGACTCCACGCGGAATTTCTCCAAAAATTCCGCGGCGTCGGCCTTAAGATAGGCCCTCACCACAGTGCCGCGCTCGGGCGCGTCGTCCCCCGCCGGCTCAATGGAATAGGCGCCGAGGCCGTCGCTTGTCCAGACATGGGCGGCAGTGTCGTCGCCGAAGGACGGTCGGGAAATGACTTCCATTTTTTCCGCCACCATGAAAGCCGAGTAAAAACCGATGCCAAAACGTCCCACAATGTTGGCCGCATCAGGACGATTCGCTTCCGTGCTCTCT
>JAISXC010000116.1 GCA_031270875.1 Desulfovibrio sp. | reverse complement strand
ACCTCGTTGTGACGCGTTTTCGCCGGTATGCCCAGAGCCACCAGTTCACGCTCCACATCCTGCATGAAGCTCATCACGCGGCTGGGGATGGCGCCGAAATAGTGATCTTCCATTTCCTGACCCTTGGGAGAATTGGCCCCTATCAGGGTCCGCCCCGTCAACATGAGATCCGTGCGCAGAAAGGCCAGGTTCTTGTCCACGAGAAAATATTCCTGCTCCGGGCCGACCATGGGCCGCACATAGCTGGCCGTGGTGTTGCCGAAAATTTTCAGAATGCGCACGGCCTGGCGGGAAATCGCGGAAATTGAGCGTATGAGCGGGATTTTCCGGTCAAGCGCCTCGCCGGAATAGGAATAGAAATAGGTGGGGATATGCAGGGTCGCGCCGTAGGAGCCGTCGATAATAAATACCGGGACGGAAGGATCCCAGGCGGTATACCCTCTTGCCTCAAAGGTGGAACGAATGCCGCCCGAAGGGAAGGATGACGCGTCCGGTTCGCCGCTTATGAGCATTTTTCCGGAAAACTCGCTTATCACCTGCCCTTCGGAAGAAGGTGAAAGAAAAGCGTCGTGTTTTTCCGCCGTCAGACCGGTCATGGGATGAAACCAGTGCGTGTAGTGCGTGGCTCCCCGTTCAATGGCCCAGTCTTTCATGGCGTTTGCGACAACATCGGCTATTTCGGGGTCCAGCCTCTCGCCGTCGCGTATGGTCTTGGCAAGTTTTTTGTAAACATCCTTGGGCAGGCGTTTGCGCATTATGGCAAGCCCAAAGACGTTGCGGCCAAAAGCCTCGCCCGCCTCCATGCTTTTTTTTTCGCAGGCGCAGGGCGTTACCGGCGCGCTGGCAATGGCTTTGAACAAAGCTTTTTTTCTTGGTGAACTCATGCTTTCTCTCCCTTTGGTAGCGGCAACACTGTTGAAAGAGCGGGGCTAGAGGGCCGCGTCCCCGCGTTCCCCCGTGCGTATGCGCACGGCATCCTGAACATCACTGATAAAAATCTTGCCGTCGCCCACCTGCCCTGTACGGACTGTGGCCACAACCGCATCCAGCACCTTTCCGAGGGCTTCGTCATGCACCACAACGTCCACCTTGATCTTGGGCAGGCAATCCACCTGCATAATGGTGCCGCGGTACACTTCCTTATGGCCGCGCTGCCGGCCGAATCCTCTGATTTCCGTATAATTGAGTCCATGCACACCAAGTTCCGTCAGCACACTCTTGACTTTTTCAAAGGCGCCGGGTTTGATGATGATTTCCAGCTTTTTCATATATGCCCCCTTCGTTTATCGGATTCTTCCGGTTCCGCCCGGCAGGCGCGGAACCGGAACTATCGCCCCGCAACGTCACAGCGCGTAACCGCGCTCGTTGTGCTCGCTCAAATCAAGGCCCGTAAGCTCCGCATCAGGCGTAACGCGCAGCCCCACGGCCGCGTCCACAATATAAAGCAGAACGCGGCTCGCCACAAAGACAAACACCCATGTGCCAGCCACGGAAACAAACTGCGCCCAAAGCTGGTACGGATTGCCGAAGAACAGGCCGTTCACCTCGTTGACCGAGGCAACGGCAAAAAGACCCGTGGCCAAGGCCCCCCAAGTGCCGCCCACACCATGAATGCCGACGACATCCAGAGCGTCGTCATAACCGAACCTGCTTTTGAGCAACACACCTCCATAGCAGACTATGCCGCCTACAAAACCGATCAGCACGGCGGACAAAAGTCCCACAAAGCCGGCAGCCGGCGTGATGGCCACAAGCCCGGCCAGAGCGCCGGATATGACGCCGAGAGTCGTCGGCTTGCCGGTACGCTTCCATTCCGCCAGCATCCACCCCAGAATGCCGCACGCCGAGGCCACATGGGTGGTCACCAGAGCATGCCCCGCCAAGGTGCCGGCAACCAGGGCGCTGCCCGCGTTGAAGCCGAACCAGCCGAACCACAGCAACCCGCCGCCAAGCAGCGTCAGGGGCAGATTATTGGGGACAATGCCCTGGTCAAGCGAGAGCCTTGGGCCAAGCGCTCTGGCGCAGGCAAGCGCCGCGGCGCCCGAGGCCATGTGTACCACAGCTCCGCCGGCAAAGTCCACAGCCCCCAGACTGGCCATCCAGCCGCCTCCCCAGACCCAGTGAGCCATGGGCGCGTAGACAAAGATGAGCCAGAGCCCGGAAAAAAGCAGCATGGCGGAAAAACGTATGCGCTCGGCATAGCCGCCGGAGATGAGCGCCACCGTCAGCACAGCGAACATGCATTGGAAGGCCATGAATACGGTATGCGGCAATTGCGGGGCGGCGGGAGCCGCCGCTCCTTCCACGCCGCGCATGAAAACATATGACAAATTGCCGATAATCCCGCCCACATCCTCGCCGAAAGCAAGCGTATATCCCACGAGAACCCAGAGAATCGTAATGAGGCCGAGTGAGGCGTAACTGTGCATGTGCGTGGCGAGCACATTGCGCGAACGGACGAGACCGCCGTAAAACAGGGCCAGCGCCGGCGTCATAAGCATAACCATGGCGGCGCAGATGATAATATAACCAGTATCAGCAGCGTTCATGCAACTCTCCCTTATGCCGGCAGCCGGCCGCGCCAAGGATGGCGCGCCGGACACGGCAAAATTTATGGAAGAAAAAGCACAAAGTATGCCAAAAAGCTTGCTTTGCTATATCCTGTTTTATTTTCAGCATAATTTTTTCAAATGTTCTTGTCGGAACCCCCGCGCGAAATTCAAAATCGCCAATTTTTAACATTTTTGTATAAAATTATCACAAAAAAATGCGCAACACTGTGCGCTCTAAAAAATGAAACAGAAAAACAAGATATTATGACAACTGAAAAATTACATTTTTGTTTCGTGCTGCGTTTCAGGCGACGCATTCCGGCCTTGCGCCCTGCGGCAGAAGCTTCAATCCGCGCTCCCTCCGGAGCGGCGGAAATCCTTATAATTGAGTCCGTATTTTTTCAGGCGCAAGCCCATGACCCGTTCCGTCAGGCCAAGGCGCGAGGCCGCCTTGCCGATTTTGCCCCGGCTCCATTCCAGCGCCTCGACAATGGAGGTCCGCTCCTGGGCATCCATGCGCTCCTGCAGGCCGCCGTCAAAAGCCGCCTGGATTCCCGCGCCGCCCCGACCGACGGCATTTTGCAGAGCCGGCGGCAAGTGCTGCGGGAAGAGCATATTCTCCTGCCCCAGCAAAAGTATCGCCCGCTCCACCACGTTTTCGAGTTCCCGTATGTTTCCGGGCCAAGGGTACTCCTGAAGCATTCCCCTGACTTTTTCCGACAGCTGAACCTGCCGCCGCCCGTTCGCTTCGGCGAATTTCCGCAGAAAGTGCATGGCCAGGGGCAAGATGTCATCGGACCGCTCCCGCAGCGGCGGCAGACTGATGGGGAAGACATTGAGCCTGTAGTAAAGATCACGCCGGAAGAGACCGTCTTCCACCATTTTTTCAAGGTTGCGGTTTGTGGCCGTGATAAAACGCACGTCCACATGGATTGTCTCCATTCCGCCCAGCCGCTCGAAAGAGCGCTCCTGAAGGACGCGCAGCAGCTTCGCCTGCATGAGCAGAGGCAGCTCGCCCACCTCGTCAAGAAAAAGCGTGCCGCCGTTGGCCAGCTCAAAACGACCTTTGCGCACAGCGTTGGCTCCGGTGAAGGCCCCTCGCTCGTGCCCGAAGATTTCGCTTTCCACAAGGGTTTCAGGCAATGTGGCGCAGTTGAGCGAGATAAAAGGCTTTCTCGCCCGCACCGAAGCGGCGTGTATGGCCTTGGCGGCAAGTTCCTTGCCCGTGCCGGATTCCCCGTGCAAAAGCACGGTTGTCGTTGAAGGCGCGACTTGGGCAATCTGGGCGTAGACGATCTCCATCCTTCCGGAATTGCCCACAAAACCCCTGGGGCGCGTCGAATCACACTTCTCATCCATCCCGTGCTGCAGTTGCAGCGCCGCGTCGCGCAACAGCGCGGCGATAATGGTCAAAAGGCGCATTTCCTCTTCCAGCGTGGCGGCGTCCGCCAGAAGATGGTCGACGGAAAGAGCCCCCACAACGCGCTCATTCAAGCGGATAGGCACGCAGATAAAGGAAATGCTGTCGCTTTTCAGATTGCGGGATCGCGTTTTGTTCAAAAAAAGCGGTTCATCGGATACGTTGGTGACATACATGGGCT
>JAISXC010000110.1 GCA_031270875.1 Desulfovibrio sp. | reverse complement strand
ATGGCGGGCATCGCCCCTCTGGTGATTTCCGCAAGCAGGCGGACGGACCTGCCGGCCTTTCACGCGGACTGGTTCATGGACAGGCTGCGCCGGGGGCACTGCGTCTGGACCAACCCGTTCAACGGAAAGCAAAAAATCCTTGTCTCCTTTGAAAAATGCAGGCTGATTGTCTTCTGGTCGAAAAATCCCGCGCCGATGCTCCCGCATCTGGACGAAATCTCCGCCAGGGGCATTCGTTTTTACTTCCAGTTCACACTCAACGATTACGTCAGGGAAGGACTGGAACCCCATGTCCCCCCCCTGCCTCAACGGATCGAAACATTCCGGCGTCTCTCTGAAAAAATCGGCAGGGAGAGGGTGCTCTGGAGGTTTGATCCCGTCCTGACCGCCGGCTCCCTGCCGCCGGACGAGTTATTGCGGCGCATTGACGCGCTTGGAAGACAGCTGGGCGCCCATACGACAAAACTTGTCTTCAGCTTCGCCGATATCGCCGTCTACGCGCGCGTTGCCGCGAATCTCGCGAGAGTATGCCCGTCCGCCAGGGAAGCGGCCCCGGAGGAACGCCTGGGCTTTGCGCGACAACTGGCGGCCCTGAACAAAAACTGGCAGCGCCGCCTTGTTCTGGCGACGTGCGCCGGGCGGGACGACTTCACGATGCTCGGCATCGAAAAAAACAGATGCATTGACGGGGAGTTGATCAGTACATTGTGCCGGGGGGACGAAGAAATTCTGCGGGAATACGGCGCCTGGCCGGGGCAGGCAAAAGGCGGCCGCAGGGACAGGGGGCAGCGCGCCGCCTGCGGCTGCGCGCCGAGCAAGGATATCGGCTTCTACAACTCCTGCCGCCACGGTTGCGCCTACTGCTATGCTGGTCACGCCTTCAGGGCAAAGTAACGGCATGAATTTTGCTATACTGTCCGCACAGAACTCACTGCGGGCATTTTCTGCCCCTTTGCCAGGAGAGAACGCGATGTACCGGACAATTTACGAGAGTCTTTTTCGACAGGCCAAGGCCCTGGCTCTTCTGCACGATCTTTTGGAAGAAGAATACCGTCTGCTGCTCGCCCGCAAAACGGATGACATAGCCGTTCTGGAATTTTCCATTCACGAGCTCATACGCCAGACAGCCGCGGAAAAAAACCTTGTCGGCAGGAGCCTGCGCGGCGGCAGGGTCATGAACTACGCCGCCATGCTGCCGGAAGAGCAGGAGCAGTCCCTGAAGGAGCTTTTTCAAAATATTGACAACGGCGAGCAGGCCGTCTCGCGCCAGGCCTCGCGCAACGCCCAGCTCTCGCTCGCGCTGCTTGACCAGAGCACGCGCACGCTGAACGCCCTCACGGGTCTGGCCGTGCCGCCCAGGGCGGAGACTTACGGGCGCAAGGGCGGCATGCGCTTTCCGCCGCACCCTGAAGCGGCCCTCATCTCCGGGAGACTCTAGGCCATGCTCAACCAACTGCTCAGTATCGGCTGGTCGGGCCTCAATGCCGCCAATGCCTGGATCAACGTCACCGGCAACAATATCGCCAACGCCGAGACCGAAGGGTACAGCCGCCAGTATGTGGACCAGCGCGAGGCCATCTCCCTCACCGCGAAGCCGGGCGCCCTGGGCATGGGCGTCACCGCGCAGCAGGTGCTGCGTTACTTTGACGCCTTTCTGGAAGGCTCCTATGTGGATCAGTACACCACTTCCTCCCGCTGGAACGAGCACGACAAGATCATGATGTCGCTCGAAAACCTCTTCAACGAGGCCAACCGCGAGGGCGTGAGTTCGGCGATGGACAATTTCTTCAAGGCCTGGCAGGATCTCGCTCTGCGGCCGGACGACACCGCCACCCGCGAGAGTCTGCTCTCCTATGCCGACAACCTGAGCGACATGGTGCGCGCCACCATGGAAGGCATCGAAAAAATCCAGCGCGAAATGGACGTCTCCATCAAGGACAGCGTAAAGCGCGTCAACGAGATCGCCGAGGAAATCGCTACGCTGAACGGGCAGATCACCTTGAACACCATAAAAGGCGTGAACAATCCCAACAATCTGCTCGACAGGCGCGACCAGTTGGTGCGCGAGCTGGCATCCCTGGTCGATGTGGAAGTGCATGAAAGCGAGGCCGGGGAATGGAAGGTGCAGCTCACCACAGGGCAGCCCCTGGTGCAGGGCATGAACACCTGGGAACTGCAGGTCATGGGCCCGCGGGCCGAATACCGTCCCCAACTGCCCCCTTCCACCGGCAATGCCTATACGGGCGGGATACAGTTTGACGGTTCCGACGATCACGAATACACGGTGGAAATCGTCTCCGGCGGCGACGTCGTCACGGGAACGACAGACCCCGCGGGGCAGCCGCAGTTCCGCGTCTCCCTTGACGGCGGCAGGACCTGGTTGCGCGATACCGACGGCAATGAACTCCGGTACAGCATCACGGATCTTGACGGCGACGGCACGACGGATCAGGTGCTGGTCAAGGATCTGAAAATTTCCTTTTCCTCAAACCAGAATTTCAACGTCGGCGACAAGTTCGACATCGTGCCCAAGGACGGCCTGTACTGGATCGAGCCCACGCGCGGGCCGGAAAACATCACCCCGCAGATGTATCTCGACGGCACGGACAACAACGACCGCGTCACCGGCGGCAAGCTTGCGGCCTGTTACACCATCCGCGACGACAACTGCGGCCGCTACAT
>JAISXC010000278.1 GCA_031270875.1 Desulfovibrio sp. | reverse complement strand
GAAAGATCCGGCGCTTCGCCAATGGAAATAATGACCATTTCACCGGGTATCAGCGTGCCGTCTTCGGTTATCAGCCCCTCGTCCGTGATTTCCCTTGTCCGGACAGGCCAGACAAGTTTGCCGCCCAGTGCTTCAATATGGGCGATCTCGCGGGCAAAGGCCGCCGGCTTCTGCACGTCAACACACACCACGTTGCGCGCTCCCATGGCGTAGGCCCCGGCCGCCGCGTCCATACCCGCGTTGCCGCAACCTATGACAATGACATTTTCCGGCACGTCCGGGTTTTCCCCCCTGTTTACGGCTTTGAGAAAATCAATCCCGGCCGTGATTCTTTCATGCCCCGGCCAGGGAAAAATACGCGGCACATGCCCGCCGGTAGCCACAATCAATGCGTCATGCCTTTTGCGCAGTTCCCTGAAGCGCCTGGCGTCAACCCTGCAGTTTGTCACGAAAGCGACGCCCGCATCTTCAATGCGCCTGACCTCGCCGCGCAAAAGATCGCGATTCAGGCGCCCGCGCGGAATGACCTGTTCCAGCTTGCCGCCCATCACGGCATCGGCTTCATACACCGTGACGTCATGGCCCTTGCGGGCAAGCTGCCAGGCCGCCGTCAGACCGCCGACGCCGCCGCCGATGACGCCGATATGCCTGCCGGTGCGCGCGGCGTTCTTCTCCGCCGGAATATCGGCGGAGAAGGAGCCCAGTTCGTCGATCCGCACGGCGTGGTCCACGCCGCCGCGGGTGCAGTCCTCCATGCAGGGATTGGGACAGACACTGCCGCACACGGAACCCGGAAAGGGAGTGAATTCCAGAACAAGGCGATAGGCCTCGTCAATCCTGCCTTCCCGCAGCAGGTTAAACCGTTGCTGGCTGGGGATGGAGGCCGGACAGGCAAATTCGCAGGGGGCGGCGTAGAGGGCGTTTTCCCACACGGGCACGCGCAGGCGATAATCTCCATGGGCAAGCAGACCGTTGACGCGAAAATCATCACGGAAAACATCGCTGAAAATTCCGCCCCTGACCCATTCGTTCGTCCGAAACTCAGCAAGACTCGTTGTCTTGCGGCGGCCGCGCTCTTCATAGGGAAGAGCCGTGATTTTCTGCCACTGCCCCCAAACGCAAAGCGAACCGTACAAATCAACCCTGTCGACGGCGGCCAGAAATTGCTTCATTCCCTGGGTAAGCCAGCCTATGTCCTCGTCATCCAGCGGGGTCAGCCGCACATCCGGCCGCAACGCGGCCACAGGGCCGCGAACATAGACAACTCCCCCCACCATGCCCACGCAGGGACGCTCGCCCAGCACGGAGGGCAAATTCTGGCAATCGTGCCCGCACACAACCGCCTTGCCGCCCCCCATGAATTCAAAGGAAAAACTGCCCACATTCTCCAGAACCCAAAGTTCGGGAGCTTCATAGAGCGGGTCATGCTTCATGAGGGAGCCCGAGCGGGCGCCGGCGCTTCCTCCGATGTAAATCACGCCGCCGGCGGCGCAGTGCCCCGCGGTGTCCCCGGCGTCGCCGCGCACCACAATGCGCCCGCCGGCATTGAGCCAGCCCACATCGGCCGGAGCGGGGCCTTCCACCAATATCTCCGTGTTCGTCATGCACATGCACCCGACACGCTGGCCGGGGTTGACGACACGGAAGGTCAATTTATTGCCGTCACGATTCCAGAGCGGTCCTCCGATATCGTGCTGGCCCGACGCCTCAATGTAAAAATCCGTCTCCCCCCTTTGCACCGCTTCTCTGACGGAAAGCAGCAATTCCTGGGTGGAGATGCGTTCACGATTTTGCACTGTGCTCAAGCGCAACATTGGTTTTTCCCTCGTAAAAAACACCTAGCAGGCGTATTGAATACCCAGTTTGTCAGCCACGGCCCTGTCTGTGGAAACCAGGGCGTCCGAACGGCCCACAGGCAGGGAGCTGTTGCCCACAGGCGCGAGCAGCTTGCGTAATTCACTGTCAAAGGACAGCATGTATTTCACAATATTTTCCGCGCCCCTGTCCACATCCAGACGTTTGATCAGGCGTGGATCCTGCGTGCAGATGCCCGTGGGGCATTTGCCGGTCGAGCAGGAGTTGCAGCGGCCGCGTTCATTGCCGACGCAACCCAGAAGCTGGACGAGTATTTTCGCCATAATGACGCCGTTCGCGCCGAGGCAGAGCATCTTGAAGGCATCCGCCGCCGCGTTGCCGGTCATGCCTATGCCGCCGCCCGCCCACAGCGGGATTTGCCCCTGCAGCCCCTGAGCCACCGCGGCGAGGTAGCAGTCCCGCAATTTGGAGACAATCGGATGACCTGTATGGTCAAGGGAGATTTCGTTGGCCGCCCCCGTGCCGCCCTGTATGCCGTCTATGAAAAAACCGCCGCAAATCCTGTAGGGATCACGCAGAAGATTGTTGTACACGGAAACGGATGTGGCCGAGGCCGCGCACTTGATGGCCACGGGCACCCGAAAGCCGAAGGCCGCATTGAGCGAAAGGTGCATCTTCTGCACGGATTCCTCAATGGAGTACAATCCCTGATGGTTGGGCGGAGAGAGCAGATCTGCCTTGGGCACGCCGCGTATGGCCTGAATGTGCGGAGCCACCTTGGCGGCTGGCAAAAGGCCGCCGTCGCCGGGTTTCGCCCCCTGTCCGATCTTGATCAGCACGCCCGCCGGCTCTGTTTTCATCTTCGGCAGAGCCTTGATAATACGGTTCCAACCGAAATGCCCCGAGGCTATCTGGAGGATGACATATCCGAGCTGTTCGGACTCCAGCAGCTTTATGGGCATGCCTCCTTCACCCGAACACATGCGCACGGGCATCCCGTGTTTTTCGTTCAGATAGGCCGTTGCCAGCGCCACGGCTTCCCAGGCTCTCGTGGAGAGCGCGCCCACGCTCATGTCGCTGAATACGGCGGGATAAATCCAGCGCACCGGCGGCGTTTTTCCCGCCAGTACCAGATTGTCGCCCTCCACGCGCAAGGGCAGCCCCCTGGACTGCAACACACGCCCGAAAGGGGAGCGGATGTCAAACGTGTGCCGCTCTGAATCCAGGGAGGGATCCGTCATTTGACTGATGCGCCCCACGATGATGGAATCCAGCGTGCGCTGCGCGTTGAGGTTGGTACGGCCGCCCCGCTTGATGGGACCTTTGACGCGGGCAAGCAACGGAAAGCGGCTGTCCGGATTGCGCACAGGGGCAATGGCCGCGTTGGGGCAGATTTTTTCGCACATGCCGCAGCCCACGCAGGCGTTCTCCACGCTGCCTTTCTGCAGCATCACGGGACGCGCCATATGCTCCTGCGCCGGATCGGGAAAGGCTTTGCGGGAAACAGTAAGGCTGCGACGCGCCATGACCGGCCCAATGGCATTGAAAGTGCACGCCGCCGCGCAGGAACCGCACATGGTGCAGCGTTCCGGGTAATATACGATCTTCCAGGGAAGATCGTTGGAGCTGACATCCTGGGTTCTTACTGATTCCATCGTTGCACCGCCAGATCATTGTCAATAACCACCATTTCCCTCTCGTGCGGATAAATGTCCTTTGACGCGTCCCGGTCCGGCAGTATGGTGTTCAACCCGCAGACTTCCGAGGTGATGGCCACCATTTCGTCATCGCCGCCCACGACCGCCGGACGCAATTTTTTGGAATCGCAACAGGTTATCATCTGTCCTCCCGGCAGGAGTCCGATAACCGTGTTGGGGCCGTTGATTTCCAGATGAGCCAGGGATTCGCGGATGAGCGAAAGTTCTTTTTTGTCCGCGCGCTTTTCCGTCTCAATAAAAGGCAAAGGCGTAATAACGTGCTTGTAGTACTTTATGGGCCATTTCAATTCATGCAGCACATAGTGAAGGGTATACAAAAAATTCTGGGAGTCGGATTCAAAACCGATATATCCCCTGTGCAGGGACTTCTGGAACTCCATATTCTTTGTGTAAAAGGTGTTCTCTCCGTTGGCGCACAGCGTGTAGCCCTGCAAAAAGAAAGGATGGGCCGCGTAACGCACGATGGCGTAGTTTGTGTTCTGGCGGGCCTGGGTAACGACATTTTTCGCCATAAGGCGGCCGTCATCCTCCCAAAGCCTGAAATACACGGCAATGTCCTCCGGGTATCCGATTTCTTTCAGGGTCAGCACGTCAGGCCAAAAAGAGTAGGCGAAGCCGTTATTTTCCTTCTCCAGCAGTCTGCGCAGGGCAAGCCGCGTGTCAAGCAGCAGATCCTCGCGCGCCTCCCTGCCGGCGTTGCGCATGTTCTCGGGATAATCGTAATTCCGGAACAAATAGGCCGGCATGGCCGCAATTCTGAGGCCGGGGCGCGGATCCGCCTCCGGCATCCACTGAAAGACCTGCACAAATCCTTTTTTGTCCATATAATCGCTGACAATCTGTTTGCCCTTGTCAGTGCAGGCGAGCGAGAGCAGCGGCTTGTCCTTGTAGGGGGCGAAAACGCCCGCAAGATCCTGCATCACCATGGCAAAACCAGAGTTGTCATGTCCCTCCTGCTGGGACAACATAAGTCTGAGCGCCATGGACGGATGCAGGGGCGTTCTGCTCTTGATGGCTCCGATTCTGCACATAATGGTCGTATCCTCTGATAAAATTGCCTGAATTCAAAGCGGCCAGCGGCATCTCATTCTTTCTTCCTGGCCTGTCGGCAGGATTCCGGGGGCTCTCCGTAATAAGCCTTGCGGTACAATTCCTTCAGTTCGGAAATGAGCGGATAACGCGGATTGGAGACCGTGCACTGGTCATCAAAGGCCTGCTCGGCAAGCGCGTCAAGCTGTCGCAGAAATTCCGCTTC
>JAISXC010000262.1 GCA_031270875.1 Desulfovibrio sp. | reverse complement strand
CGGGAATACGGGGCCAGCGACTGCTGGGCCGTCGCCCCGCGCCTGCCGGCATCTCTTGCCCCGTACCGCACCGAAAGCGACGCCTACTACCTTCTGGACGCGGACAGCCCCGTTCCCGGACGCCTGCGCAACTGCGTCAGAAAAGCGAGCGAACGCCTGCGCATTGAGGAAGGACGGGAATTCACCGCGGCCCACCGCAAGCTGTGGGCGGAATTTCTCCGCGGCAGGGCTCTCAAGCCCCAGGCGCGGGAACTTTTTGCCAGAATACCTTTCGCGCTGGGCGCGCCGGGAAGCGACATCCGCCTTCTCAACGCCCGGAACGCGGATGGCGGCCTTGCCGCCTGTCTGGTCCTGGATTTTGCGCCGGCGAATTTCTGCACCTATCTCATCGGCGCCCGTGCCGGAACCGCCTGTGTTCCGCACGCGGGCGACGCGCTTTTTGCCGTCATGCTGGAGAAGGCAAGGGAAGAAGGAAAAAAATTCCTCCATCTCGGCCTTGGCGTGAACGACGGCATCCGGCGCTTCAAGAAAAAATGGGGAGGCGCGCCGGAAATCCCCTACGAGGCGGCTTCCTTTCCGGCCGGCGCCATAAGGGACGCCGGAGGGGCCGGATTTCGCAACCGGAAAAGCGCGTTGCGCGACGTCGTGTTTTCCTCTCTGCTGCAGCCGCGGGAAGAGGGAGAAGGCATGTCTTTGTTCGGCAAAAGGCTTCCGCCTGAACAGCGCCCTTATGCCATGCTCTGGGAATTGCGGAAAAACGGAAAAACTTCCTGGATCGGCGGCACGGCCCATGCCTTTTGTTACTCTTTCGCTTCCGCCTTGCAAAAGCTTTTTTCCGGAGTGGATGCCGTCATATTTGAAGGCCCGCTTGACGCGGCAAGCCTGGCCGCCTTCGACAGGCACGGAAAAACGCGAGACGCCAGCACGCCGCGCCTGCTCGATCTTCTGAAAGAAGAGGACATACTCCGCCTTGAACGTGTGGTGCAAGGCCCGCGGGGAAAAATCGCCTCCCTGCTCAACACTGCCGCCCCCAATCCCGCCGACGTGCGCGAAATTCTCGCCCGCCACCGGCCGTGGTCCGTTTTTTTCACCCTGTACTACGCTTTTCTGGAACGCCACGGATGGAAGCAGTCCGTTGATCTGGAGGCCTGGGAAATCGCCCGCGGGATGGGGAAGCACGTTGTCGGCATGGAAAGCGTCGATGAACAGATCGCCTCCCTTGAAAGCGTGCCCCTGGACAGGATACTCCGTTTTCTCAAAAACCCTGAAGACTGGACGCGCCGTATGAAACAAAGCCGCGCCGCGTATCTTGACGGCGATCTCAAACGCCTGCTCGACACCGGCACGGAATTTCCCACCCGCACCGGCGCCGTTATCGGAGCGCGCGATCAGCGCTTCCGCGAGCGGATGCTCCCCTGGATAGAACAGGGACGCGCGGCCGTTTTTGTGGGCACGGCGCACATGCTCAACCTGGAAAACATGCTGCGCGAGGACGGCTTCGAGGTTGTCCGGACAATCCCCACATGGCGGCGCAAACTTCTGGCCCGCCTGCGGCGGCGGTTTCATCCCGGCGCCCCGTGAGAGAATATTTTGCCCACATAACGGCCCAGGCGCTGGTGCCGGAACAGCTCGTCGAGTATGTGACGGCCGTCGGGCAGTCGCGGCCGGTACTGTGCGGAGAGTGCGCGGCCTATGACCTTGAGGGAAACCGCACTCTCGTCGCCTACAGGTCCGGCGGGGCTCCCGGCGAAGACATGGAAGAAGTCATGAACGCCGCCGTGGCCGCCGCGACGGCCGACGGGGCGTGCGCGAATCTTACGGTTCTGGGTCCGGCCCGGCCGCGGCTGGCTCCGGCGGACGCTGTCCGCCATGAAGACGCTTACGCCTTCATTTTTTTGCCCCCCGCGAATCCCGGCCAGAATCTGCGCAACATGCTCCGGCGGGGCGCGCGGGAATGCGCCGTGTCGGAGGAATCATGGCTGCCGGAGCATGAACGTCTTGTGCGGGGCTACCTCGCCTCGCGTCCTCTTGAGGCAGGCACGCGCCATATTTTTGCCCGCATCCCCGACTATCTCGCGGCAAGCCCGGGAGCCGTCCTTTTCGCGGCCAGAGACAGCGCCTCGCGTCTGAGAGCTTTCGCCGCGGGGGATTTTTCCAGCCTGACAACAGCTTTTTACATGTTCGCCTTTCGCGGGAGCGATTGCCCGCCGGGCGTCGCGGATGTCCTCCTGCAGGCCATCGTGGCCCGCGCGCAGGAAAGCGGTCACCGATTCGTCAATCTGGGTCTGGGCGTCAACAGGGGAATCGCGGCTTTCAAAAGCAAATGGAGCCCGACCGTCAGCCTGCCCTGCGTCCGCACGGGCTGGACGCTCGGAACCCGTGCCGCGTCCGGCGGGAATGCGCGGATCGTGAGCGTGCCGGATGCCTTGTCCGCCTTCGTTCCCCAGACTCCGCTCCGGCGTCTGCGGCGCTTTTTTTCAGGGGAAAAACGTCCCTTTGACTGCCTGCAGGTTGAAATCACATCCCGGTGCGCCGGCAGGTGCGCATATTGCCCGCATACAAGCAAATCGGCCGTCTGGCGCTCCCGCAATATGGGGGACAACGTCTTCGCCGCCTTGGCGCCTTTGATCAGCCGGACAAAACGCGTCCATTTGCAGGGCTGGGGGGAGCCTCTCCTGCATCCGCGCTTTTTCGACTATGCGCTGGCGGCCGTGCGTGTTGGAGCCGCTGTTTCGACAACCACCTGCGGTATGGGCCTGAATCCTGAAAGCGCGGAAAAATTTGTCCGCAGCGGGATTGACGTTGCGGCCTTTTCCCTGGCCGGCGTGGATGAAAAAAGCAACGCGGCGCGGGCGGGCGTGCCTTTCAGCGGCGCCTGCGAGGGCATTCTGGCTCTGAACCGGGCGAAGCGGCGTCTGGGGGCGGACAGGCCGCGCCTGCATCTGGCCTACCTGATGCTGGCTTCCAGATACGAGGATGTTTCAGCATTGCCGCAGCTTATGGAGCGCCTTGACGTACCCGTTGCGGTGGTGAGCACCTTGGACTACATCGCCGCGCCCGGCATGGAAACGGAAGCCTACGCCCCGGCCGAGCGGGAAAAAATCGGGAGCGCCCTGGCCGTCTTGAGGGAAGCCGCGGGCAGGGCGGCCTCGTCGGGCAGGACGATTCACTATTCCCTGCCCGGTCCGGCGGCCCGCAAGGAGTGCGGCGAGCGCATCGGAACCTGCATGTTTATTGACGCCGAAGGCAATATCGCGCCCTGTATTTATCTGAATCTGCCGAGCACCGAGGATGACCCGCGACGCCGCGTCTTTGGCAACGTTTTCCAAAAAAATCCGATGGATTTCTGGAACGAACCGCCGTACGCGCATTTCCGGCGTCGCCTTGCGGAAGGCAGGCCGGACATCTCCTGCCGGGACTGCGCCAAACGGTTTGAACACTTGCTGTAGAGGGGCCCGCCGGCGGGAACAAATGCCGGGTCGCAAACAAAAAAGACAATCCATGAATACTGAGCATTATCTGGGCGCCCTGCTGGTGCTTCTCGTCATCTCGGCGCTCGGCCTGTATTCGGGCATGCGCGTCAAATCCGCAGGCGATTTTTCCGTTGGCGGCAGGAGGGCCGGCGCTCTGGTCAGCGCTTTTCTCATTCCGCTGATAGGTCTGGCCGGCGTTGCCGTGGGCCTTTACATGAAAATTCACATGCCCCAGATTAACCCGTCCACCGCCCTGCCTGTTTTTATTATTGAAAAATTTCCACCCTTCTTCGCGGCGTGACCCTGGCCACGCTCCTGGTCGCCGTTGTGGGAACGGCGGCTCACTTATCTTGGGCTGGAGCTTTCTCTCCATGGGGCTCAGGGGGGCCGTGACCTTCGGCGTCCTGACCGCGGCGCTCTTTTTTCCCGGCCGGATTTCTTCCGCGTTCGCCATGTGGGCCATGGGCACAGGGCTCGCCTGCGTCGTCCTCGGCAAACCCCTGGTCGGCGACATCATGGATCCTCTTTTCATCGGCGTCGCCGGCAGCCTGCTGATGCTGCTCGTCGGCGGCCTGCGCCCCAGCGGGTTTCGCTAGTGGATTACGGCGGGACGTCCCGCTTACCCGCTTGAAGTGACCTGCCGCACCAATATTTCGTCATCCGGCCAGATTTGCCTGTCCGGCGTCAAAAGTTCCCCACGGCGCGCCACAAGAGCGCATTCCTCCTCCAGTTCGAGGGCGGCCAGCAACTGCAGCGCGGTTTTGGGCCGCGGCAGGGAGAGGTGCTTCTCCCCCGGCTGCAGGAGCACGCGTACCCGCGCTCCCTCATATTCCGGCCGGATCAGGCAGACATCGGGCATGCCCCCGGCTCTCAACGGATTTTCAGGCATACATTCTCCTCAAGTATGAAATGCCCTATGCATACCAATAATAGAGGATCGCCACAATCGCCATGCTCGCGGCCCGGAGACCCTGATTGGCGAGGACGAGCTTCAGGGCCAGAGCCGGAGAAAAAAATCCCGCATAGGCCGGCAACTGATGGCGCAGAGCCCGTACCGGCGTTGAGAGAATATTGCCGACCATCAATGCGAGCACTATGTCGCGCGGGTCCAGGGCACCGCTCTGCAGGGCGAAACCCGCGGCTCCCAAGGCGGCGCCGAATTCCGCCGCCAGATGCAGGGCGATGACGCCCATTGCCTCGGGCTTCAGAAAACCGAGCCAGGCCATGTGCGCGGCCAGCCATTCCTGAAGCAGATCAAACTGCCCCAGGCGCTGCAAAACGTACATCAGCACGTACACGGGCACGGTGAACAGCGCAAGCCTCGGCAGACGCCGCGCAAAACGCCGCCAGGCTTTTCCCGGCACGTCGCCCAGGGAGGGGGCCTTCCCGGAAAACGCGGATTTCCGGGGAGAAATCGCCTTTGCCGGAGGCAGCGTCATTGCGGCCAGGATGACGGTAAAGCCCGTGCGCGCTGCCGCGGCCAGCAGGGTCAGACCCACGTACACTACGGCCGGCCGGCCGAGCACGGGCCAGGCAAGCAGAAAAATTGACGGAGTGTGTACCATGTAGGCCGGCAGGCTGTTGAAAAGATTGGCCAGCGTAAGTTCCCTGCCGGAGATCAGCCCGCCGCTGTGCGCATCGGCCAGCAGGCTGTTGGCCGCCGCCGGGGAAACAAAGGCAAGGGCGAAGGCGGCGCAGGAGCTCTCGCTCAGGTGCGCCGCACGGGCGAGCGGCCTGGACGGTCCGGCCAGAAAACGCGCCCAGTTGAGGCATTCCAGCACGCTGGCCAGCAGGAGGCCCGCGGCAAGCCCCGCGAGCAGGCGCAGAAGCGGCAGGAAGAGCGGTTCCCAAAGCGCGGCCGGCAGGGCAATGTCAGCTTCAGGCATACATTTTTCAAAGGCAGGCTACTTGTACAGCCAGACCCCGTGTTCATTGAAGGCGAAGCTCAGGTTGTAATACCGGCTCAACTGTTCGTTCTGTTTCAAAACAAGACCCGGGGGCCGGCTGTTGTTGTCGATTATGTACGGTTGCCCGTCAATCAGCACAGCCAGAAGCATGTGCCCGGCCTTGCCGTTTTCCTTGACAATCAGGAGCCGAAGGCCGTCGGCGGGGAACCCCTTTTCCCGTAGCACAAAGTATTTGGCAATGGCGAAATCCTCGCAATCACCCCGCGCCTGGCGAAAAAACTCGGCCGGGGCAACCCATTTTTCCTCCACGCCATATATTTCCCTGTCCGTGGCCCCCTCGGCCTGGAAATTGATAAACCCGCTGATTGCGGAAACTTTTTCCAGGGGTTTCATGCGGGGCAGCGCCTTTTCCAGATTCAGCCTGCTCTCCCGCGAAATTTGCGGCAAATGCGCCAACGAGTCTTTCTCCTTTTCCGCATCGCGCGCGTATGACCGCAGAACATGCTCCCACAGCCGGGAATATTCCCGCCAGGCGGCGGCCGTTTCCTTCTGCCGCTCCTTGCCGAGCACAATGCGCCAGCCGTCGTCCGCGACGGCGGATCGGGCGCACAGGAGCGCGCACAGACACAGGAGCAGAGCTTTCACCCTGTTTTCTCCCCGGCCGCGTATCCCCTATCCGGCGGCAGATGCGGGCCGGCCGCCGCCTGACAGGCCAGTTCGTCGCAGCGCTCGTTTTCCGCGTGCCCCGCATGGCCCTTGAGCCAGTGAAAACGGATCTTGTGGCGGGCCAGCAGGGGCAGAAGTTTTTGCCACAAGTCAATATTTTTTACCGGCTTTTTGTCGGGTCTCAGCCAGTTTTTCGACCGCCAGGAATCCAGCCAGCCTTTTTCCAGCGCGTCGCAGACATAGCGTGAATCCGTGTACAGGCTCACCTCGCAGGGCTCCCTGAGGGCGGCAAGCCCTTTCAACACGGCGATGATTTCCATGCGGTTGTTGGTTGTCAGGGAATAACCGCCGGAGATCTCCTTCCGGGCGTCGGAATGCCGCAGCAGCAGAACCGCGCCCCAGCCGCCGGGGCCGGGATTGCCGAGGCAGGCTCCGTCCGTGTAGACAATGACTTTTTTCATGCGGCAAGCGTATGTCAATACCTGTAGTGATCCGGCTTGTACGGCCCCTCGATCCTGACGCCGATATAGTCCGCCTGCTCCCTGGTGAGACGGGTCAGTTTGGCGCCGATGCGGCCAAGATGCAGACGCGCCACCTCTTCGTCCAGTTCCTTGGGCAGAACGTATACCTTCTTTTCAAGGCTTTTGTCAGTGGCCAGACGCAACTGCGCCAACGTCTGATTGGTAAAGCTGTTGGACATGACAAAGCTGGGGTGCCCTGTGGCGCAGCCCAGATTGACGA
>JAISXC010000251.1 GCA_031270875.1 Desulfovibrio sp. | reverse complement strand
TCCACCCGGCTCCCATCCGCCGGGGCGGAGTCGTCCGGCGGACGGAGCTGGTTGTGGATTGAAACATGGGTCGCCCGACATTGCCCATAGGGCCGCATCACCCCTGGCTGGCCCCTCTGGCCGGATTCAGTGACCTTCCCTTCCGCCTGCTCTGCCGGAAATACGGAGCCGCGGTCTGCGTCACGGAAATGGTAAGCGCCAAGGGACTTGTTCGCGCGAGCCCCGGCACGGCGGATCTGCTCGCCACAACACGGGAAGACCGGCCCCTTGTGGTGCAGCTTTTCGGCGCCGAGGCGCCGGTTTTGGCCAAAGCCGTCAATATGCTGCGGGACAGGGGATTTGCCTGGTTTGATCTGAACATGGGCTGCTCGGTGCCCAAAGTGCTGCGCCAGGGCGCCGGCGCGGCCATGCTGGACAACACCGGCGACGCCCTCAAGGCGGCGCGCGCCATGATTGGCGCGGCCGGACAGGGCATGGCGGGTTTCAAGCTGCGGCTCTGCCCCGCCGAGCCCCACGCCCCCTTCTCACAACTGAAAGATTTCGCCCTGCGCCTTCAGGATATGGGCGCCGGCTGGCTTGCTCTGCATCCGCGTACCGCCGGGCAGGGTTTTGGAGGCCGCGCCAACCGGGACGCGATCGGGGAGCTGGCCGAATGCCTGACCATCCCTTTGCTGGCAAGCGGCGATTTGATGACCGCCCGGGACGGCATGCGCTGTCTTGGGGAAACCGGCGCGGACGGCCTGATGTACGCGCGCGGGGCTCTGCGCGATCCGACCGTTTTCGGCGCGCATCTCCGGTTGTGCCGGAAAGAGCCGCCTCCGCCGCGAAACGCCGACCTCCTGCGCGAAGTGGTTGCGTGTCACATTGCTCTTGCGCGCGAACTGACGCAGGGGAAAGCGTATCTCTGGAAAATGCGCGCCGTACTTCCCCGCTATGTGCGCGGGTTGCCCGGCGCGCGCGCGCTGCGCGACAGGCTTTGCCAGAGTGAAGATTGGCGCGATATTGAAAAAGCGCTGGACTTTTTCTGGCTCGCGGCCGAAAATACGACAGAGCTTTGATTTCGCCTGGATCAGCGCCATTAGCCACCAGAATGGGCGCAAGGAAAGCCGGGCTTTGTATCTCAAGCGTTCCAGCCCCTGAATCCGGGCGGCAAGGTGGCGGATGGAAGCCGGGTGGAGTGCCCCCTCCCTGAAGGGAGGGGTTTCAAACCATAAAGAAAATTCTGATGAACGTCATCCGGGCCAAAACCGCCGGCTTTTGCATGGGTGTTTCTCTTGCCCTGCAAAAACTGGACTCCATTCTGCGCCGGAAAGGCCGCATATGCACCTTGGGGCCCATTATCCACAACCCTCAAGTTCTCGCGGCCTATGAGAAACAGGGGGTTTTCTGCGTACGGAACGCTTCGGAACTCAAAAAAGGCGATCACGTGGTCATACGCGCCCACGGCATTCCCCGTCAGGAGGAAGCGCAGACGCGCGCCAGCGGCGCCGCCGTGATGGACGCCACATGCCCGAGAGTGAAAAAAGCGCAGATATCCATTGCCCGGGCCACCCGTCACGGCGCAATCCTGCTTTTGTTCGGCGAGGCGGAGCACCCGGAAGTGCGGGGGCTTATTTCCTATGCCCGCGGACAGGCCCATGTTTTCGGCAGCCAGGCGGAATTGGAAAATTTTCGCCTTGCGGAAAACCAGCCCTGCGTGCTTGCTTCACAAACCACGCAGGACAAGGAAACTTTTCTTCAGCTGGAACAGACGTTACGAGAACGCTTTCCGAGGCTGGCGGTGCTTTCCACCATCTGTGACGCCACGCGCAGCCGCCAGGAAGAAGCGCGCGACATTGCCGCCATGGCCGATGTCATGGTTGTCGTGGGAGGCAGGCAGAGCGGCAACACCAGAAGATTGGCCGATGTGGCCGCATTGAGCGGCATTGAGACAATTCTTGTGGAGAGCGTGGATGAACTGGACAGGAAAAAGTTTTTGAAAAAAACGCGCGCAGGCCTAACGGCCGGCGCATCTACACCGAAAAGTCTTATTGACGCGGCTGAAATATGGCTGGCGTCGCTGTAGCATATTTGTACTGGGGGCTTATATGGCTCAGACCAATATTTTGCTGGAAGCCGGCACCAATGAGTTGGAAGTTGTGGAATTTTTTCTGGATGAAATCTCCACTTCAGCCGCCGCATCCGCCAACGCAAAGGAACATCCCGGCAAGGATGCCGTGTACCGGGGATATTATGGCGTCAATGTGGCCAAGGTGCTGGAAATCATACGTATGCCCAAGGTGACGGAGTTGCCGGAGGTGCAGCATCCGAGCGTGCTCGGCGCTTTCAACCTGCGTTCGCGGATTATCCCGCTTGTGGATCTGGCTATGTGGCTTGAGAAAAAACACGCCGGGGAGCGGAATCAGGCAAAAACCATTGTGACGGAATTCAACAACGTGACAACCGCTTTCATGGTTTCCGGCGTCAACCGCATCCACCGCATCAGTTGGGAAAGAGTGGAGCCGCCGAATCAGTATGTGGCCGCCATATCCAACAATACCGTTATCGGCGTGGTGCAACTGGAAGGACGCATTGTCTTTTTGCTTGACCTTGAAAAAGTGGTGGCCAATTTGAATCCCAGGCTCGGCCTGCGCCTTGACGATTTGGGCGAAGACTGGGTCAACGCTGGCTACCGCGCCCTTGTCGCTGACGATTCCGCGCTGGTGCGCGAAATGCAGCGCGATCTTCTGGAAAAAGCCGGATTTACGGTCGAGATCGTCTCCAATGGACGACTTGCCTGGGAACGGCTGCTGGAGTTCAAAGGCCGTGCGGAAGAAGACAATCGCCCCATTACCGATTTTGTGCACGTGGTTGTTTCCGACATAGAAATGCCGGTTATGGACGGGCTGAATCTGACAAGCAGAATCAAGGAGGATCCCGTGCTTCACAGTTTGCCCGTACTGCTCTTTTCTTCCCTGATCACTGACAAGCTTCGCCACAAGGGACAAAGCGTCGGCGCGGACGACCAGATTTCCAAGCCGGAAGTCACCCAGCTTGCCAAACGGGCGCTCACGCTCATCAAGGAACGTGAATCCCGTCAGGCGGAGCATCATGCGGCCCGCGGAACCAGCCTCCAGAAGAGATGACGGGATCCGACGAAAAACAGCCCTTGCAGAGACGGCAACAAAAACTGTCGCAAGCAGCGGGAAAACAACGGTTATAAATGTGAAGAATGCAGATGCAATTCACGGGAAAGTCGATGCCCGCACAAGCGAAAAAGTCGCGGCCAAGAAGGCGCTTTGCGTCTTGTTGTATGCCGAGGCAAAAAGGTTCTTTCCGATTGAAAATGTATAATTTTCGCGGCAAGGATTTGCAAGCAAATCCTTGCCGCGAAATTGTCGCAAGGCGAATTCACTTCGACGTCAAGCGACAATCTCAAGCGTAAAATGCTATAAAGCTGGGGGTTTTGACCCTCCCAAAGTGGGACAATAAAATATGCTCTGGAAATGGAATAAGAACTGCACCACGAGAGGCTTCTCAAAATCCTTGTCATGTCCCCAAATTCCGGCGCGTCCATGCGGGCGCACGACGCCTGCGCCACGCAAAAAGCGTTTACGCAGTTACCGGCGCGACGTCATCAGAATTTCCGGCCCGTTCGGCGCGCAGGCGGTGGATGAGCTTCCTGTCCGCATCCAGCACTGTGAATGTCCAGCCGTTAAAGATAAACGACTCCCCTGATGCCGGCACATGCCCTGCTTCTGTGCTCAGATAGCCGCCAATAGTGTCCACTTCGTCCGAAGCCAGGGCGATGCCGAGTTCCGCCAACTCTTCCAGAAGAGCGCGGCCCGTCATTTCATAAACGCCTTCGCCAACGGGCCGGATGTCTTCCTCGCGTGGGGCGTCATGTTCGTCTTCAATATCGCCCACAATCTCTTCCAGTACGTCTTCAATGGTAATGAGGCCGGACGTGCCGCCGTATTCGTCCAGCGCGATGGCGATATGCTGTTTGCGCGCCCGGAATTCCTGCAAGAGGGTGCGTATGGATTTTGTTTCCGGCACGAAAAATGGTTCGCGCATGACGCGGGAGGCAGGCAGTTCGGCGTTTTGCGGCTCAATGAGACTGCCCAGCAGATCCTTGGCGTGAAGAATGCCCACGATATTGTCGCGGGTTTCCTTATATACGGGAATGCGGGAATGACCGGATTCCATCACAAGACGCGCCACTTCCGGCAAAGGCGTATCGTCCGGCACGCAGTCGATGTCGGTGCGGGGAATCATGGTGTCCTGCACCTGAAGGTCGTCAAAGCGCAAAATGCCCAACAGCATGGATTCTTCGTCCGTGTCCACACAGCCGACGGCTCTGGCTTCAACAATGGCTTTTTTCAGGGATTTTTCGTCGTCGTGCCCAAAAAGCCGGCTCAGGCGCGACCAGAGAGTACTGTGGGATTCTGAACTTCCGTCCAAAACTGCCTCCTTGACATTCTGTTGCTTATAACCCGCGTTTTACGTCAGCAGACGCTGTTTCCTGTCAACCTGCATAACCCATTGGGTGATGGGCATAACCCCGCGTGTGGGGGAGGTATGAAACCAGTGTATTTCGGTTTTGCCCTGTTCAAACATGGCCCAGTTGGTGAACATGGTTCCGAGGACAAGGGCGGAATTTTCTCCTTCTTCCACGCGGGAATTGACAATTTCGTTGGTACTCCAGAAAATGTTGAACCGCTCGTTGTTCTCGTCAACGGAATAGATGACAAGGCAAAGCAGTGGTGATCCCTTTGTCAGCTGGTCAGGCGGTTCCGCGGGTTCACTGAGGGAAAAACGCAGGGCGAATCCTGTCGAGGAAACATTTTCCAGAACAACGGGCGCGGCATCCATGCCGTAGCGGTAATGAAAAAGCGGAGGCCCCACTTCTGAGGTTGTGCGCGGTATGGGGTGAGTTGGATCAAGATACCACACGGCGACGGCGCGTACGGATTCCCGGGGTGGCCTCACGCGGATGAAGTTGCGTTTCTGCCCTACTTCCAAATCCTGCGGCGGAGTGATAAAAAGATGGGAACGCTGGTTCTGCGCCTTGACTTTCTGCACCACGGAGCGGAATTTGTAAAATATGGCCCCCTCCTGCAGAGTGACGCGAAAATACACGTCAATGCTTGTACCGACCCATTCCGTGGGGACATATTCCAACACTTCCATTTCAAGCCGCTGGTCGTTTATTTTTTGCAGTAAGGCGGTGAGACCGTATTTGCCGCTTTCCTCCCCCAAAAGCTTGATGTCAAAGCTCTCGTTCTGCTCTTGGGCTTTTCGCAACAAATCCATCAGGATGGTTTTGCGCCGAGCCGCATGTTTTTGCGACTGCCGCTTTTTTCGCAGAAAAGCCAGCGCGATGCTCAGCAGAACAACAACGCCCAGCATTATCAAAAAATACTCATGTGCTTTCATCGTCAGGCGTCATCCACATGCGTATGGCCTGCATGCGCACTGCCCGTTGAGGGACGCAAACAGCCAAGTTTGTGCAGATATATTTCAAGGCAGCCTATGGCCGCCGGCGTTACTCCGGAAATGCGCCCCGCCTGTCCCAGGTTGAGGGGGCGTACCCGGCTCAGTTTTTCCCGCACTTCCAAGGAAAGCCCCGCTACTTTGTCATAATTGATGTCCGACGGCAAGAGCACGCTTTCCAGCGTTGCCGCGCGGGCAATGCGACGTTTTTCACGGGCAAGGTAGCCGGCGTATTTTATGTCCGTCAGCACGCGTTCGCGCGCCGTCCCGTCGCAACGCGCAAGAGCGGCCGCAAGGGCGGCGTGCATTTCCTGCGTTTCCCGCGTATTGAGCAGGCGGAAAAGTCTGTCCATATCAACATCCGGGCGGCGCAAAATTTCCTCAAGAGACAAGCCGGAACGCAACACGCCGTCTTCCTGCTTATCGGCAGGAATGCGCGTTTCCGAAAGAGCTTGTCCCAAGGCTGCGCAGGACTTTTCTTTGTCGCAGAAAAGCCGCCAGTGGGCGTCATCCACGAGACCCATGTCGCGGCCAAGAGGGGTCAGACGTTGATCGGCATTGTCCTCACGCAGGAGGAGGCGATATTCCGCGCGCGAGGTGAACATGCGGTAGGGTTCCCGCGTGCCGAGGGTGGTGAGGTCGTCCACCAGCACGGCCATATAGGCGCGATCCCTGCCGGGAAGAAAAGGCTCCCCGCCAAGCAGCGCTTGCGAAATATTCAGAGCGGCCCACAGACCTTGGGCCGCCGCTTCCTCATACCCAGAAGTGCCGTTGATCTGTCCCGCAAGCCAGAGACCGGGGATCTCTTTGCTCTCCAGCGTGGGCCTGAGCTGTATGGGGTCGGCGTAATCGTACTCGATGGCATAGCCCGGGCGCACCAT
>JAISXC010000135.1 GCA_031270875.1 Desulfovibrio sp. | reverse complement strand
TTGACGGGCGCAGTGCCGGGAAGCAGGTTTTCAACACAATATTCAAAAAAACGTGATGCCGCGCCGGTAGCGCCTTCAGAACCGATTTCCTCTTTGTCCCAAAAAATCACGGCCCTGTTCCGCGTTCCTTTTTTTGCCTGCAGCAGAGCTTCCAGCGCGGCGAACACGCATATTCTGTCATCCTGCCCGTAGCCGCCCACAAGCGCCCTGTCAAAGCCGACAAAGCGCGCCGGACCGGCGGGAACGGCCTGCATCTCCGCCGTGATCATGTCTTCTTCGCAAATGCCGTATTTTGCGTGCAGCAATTCCAGCAAATGTTCTCTGACCGATTCCTCATTTTTTTCACTTGGTTTGCCTTTACCGTCCCGTCCGGCGGTTTTGGGGCTGTGGGCCAGAACAATATTCAATTTCTCAGCCTCAAAAACCTCGCTGAGTTTCTGGTTTCCCTGTTTCTGCGCGAGATGCGGCAGGAGATCGGCAATGCAGAACACCGGTTCTTCCGGCCTTTCGCCAATGGACACCGGAATTCTTTCCCCATCTTCACGCACTATCACGCCATGCAGGGCCAAGGGCCTCGCCAGCCACTGATATTTGCGTATTCCGCCGTAATAATGCGTTTTTGCCTGAACGACGCAGGGTTGTTCCACCAGCGGACGCTGCTTGAAATCAAGACGCGGCGTATCCACATGGGCCGCTATGAGCGTAAGCCCGTTGCGCAGCGGAGCCCCGCCGCGCTGCGCCGCGAACACGGCCTTGCCGCGCAGGCCGCGGAATACGCGGTCGCCGGAAAAATTCTCGCCATATTTTGCCTGACGTAAACGACTGCAGACATATTCCACAGTTTCGCGCTCTGTTTTGCAGGCGCTCAGAAAATCAATGTAGCGCCCGGCCAAAGCTTCAACTTTTTCCCGCAAGGCGGAAGTATTCAATTTTTTCCATGCGCTTTGAGGTTGATAGGAAAAAAAATTTTTCATACCGCTGTTCCTTTTTACTCCACCAGGTTGCCCATAATCATATAACATCATTATTTTCTAAAGAGATACGCTTGGTTGGCCGCTCCTCAGCAAAACTTGTGAAAGCGCCCGCGATCAATCGTATGAACATGGGATAATCATGCCTGAAAATGGTACGCGGGTCCAGGCAAAAGACGTTTCCCTCCAAACGCTCAAGGAGCGGGGCACAAGCCAGCACCCGTTCAGAAAACAGTGGATTTCAATACTGCAATTCTCCATACTATTGCGAGCGCAGCCGCAAAAAAAAAACACACACACAGATCTTCCCCTTTCGTAATGTATAACGACGGAGAGAACGCGCATGCTGGACCTGCTCAAAAAGCTGTTCCCCATCTGCCGCAGCATCACAGGGAACGGCGTCAGGGAAACCCTTGCCATACTGCGGGAACATCTTCCCGGCCTGGCTGTTCATGAAATCCCCTCCGGGACGCAGGTCTTCGACTGGATCGTGCCTGACGAGTGGAATGTGCGCGGCGCCGGACTGACCGGCCCCAACGGCGAAACAATAGCGGATTTTGCCGACAGCAATTTGCACGTTGTGGGATACTCCGAAGCGGTTGACCGCGTTTTGTCCCTTGAGGAGCTGCAGGAGCATCTGCATTCACGTCCTGACATGCCGGACGCCATTCCGTATGTGACATCCTACTATTCCCGGCGCTGGGGATTCTGCCTCGCCCATGAGCGCCGCGAAAAGCTCATGCCGGGCCTGTATCACGCCAGGATTGACGCGACTCTCGCTCCCGGAAGCCTGACATACGGGGAACTGCTGATCCCGGGCAAAGAACAAAAGGAAGTCTTTCTCACCACGTACATCTGCCATCCTTCCATGGCGAATAATGAACTCTCCGGGCCGGTCGTCCTGACGGAGCTCGCCCGATGGCTGCTTTCGGAACCACGAAGATATACCTACCGGATTGTTTTCGCTCCGGAAACCATCGGCGCGATAGCATATCTCAGCTTCAACGCGGAAACGCTGAAAGAGCGCGTTGTGGCCGGCTTCAATCTGACATGCATGGGGGATGAGAGAGCCTATTCCTATCTGCCCAGCCGCAGGGGAGGCACGCTCGCCGACCGGATCGCGCTGCACGTGTTGAAGCGCTTTTATCCGGATTTTGTGAGCTACACTTTTCTGGACCGGCAAAGCGACGAGCGCCAATACTGCGCGCCCGGGATAGATCTGCCGCTTTGTTCCGTTATGCGGACAAAGTACGAGGCCTATCCCGAATATCACACCTCGCTGGATAATTTGGATGTTGTCACTGAAAAGGGGCTTGCGGGCGGCTATGCCATAATGCGCCGATGTCTGGAGGCGCTGGAGGAAAATTTTGTCTACGCCACGGAAATTCCGTGCGAGCCGCAGATGGGGAGGCGCGGGCTATACCCGACTTTGAGCACGGTGGGAAACACGGACGGCTACGTCACAGACATGATGAATCTGCTCGCCTATACGGATGGTCAGACTCCGTTGTTGGACATAGCGGAGACAATCGGCCTTGACATATTCCGATGCTCAGAAATGGCGAAAATCCTGCTTGAAAAACGTATCATTCACAAATAAGCCTTCACGCCGGCATGCCCTTGGCAGCCGCCGCGCCCTGTTGCTTTGCCGAGTCGGCGCCCGACATGCTGGCGGCCTTTGAGGTTGCCATGATATAGATTTCATGCGGGTCAAGAATCAATATGACGGAACCATCGCCCATAATTGTGGCCCCGGATATGCCTTTCAAATCCCCAAGATAGGCGCCCAGAGGCTTGATGACAACTTCCTGGCGTTCGAGCAGACGGTCAACCACAAGACCAAGCCGGCGTTCGTTGTCATGAATGACGACCACTGAAAGCACCTCCGGCAAAGTTTCCGCTTTGGGCAGACCCAGCATTTCAGAAAGCTCAACAATGCCAAGAACTTCACCGCGTAGCGTGACGGCCTTGCGGCCTTTGATATCCGTCAGCCGTTCAGCTTCAATCTTTGTCGTCTCTGAAACGGCATCCAGCGGAATGGCATACATCTGGCCGGAGACATTCACCATCAGCGCATCAATAATTGCCAGCGTCAAAGGCAGGCTCAAGGTAAAACGGGTTCCCCTGCCCACTTCAGAGAAGGTGTTCACGCTGCCCTTGAGATTTTTTATATTGGTGCGCACGACATCCATGCCGACGCCGCGGCCGGAGATGTCTGTAATTTTCTCGGCGGAAGAGAAACCCGGAGCGAAAATCAGTTCCACGGCCTCGCGATCATCCAGCTGCGCCGCCTCCTCCGGCGTGATAATGCCCTTGCGCACCGCCACTTCGCGCATTTTATCCGGGTCAATGCCCTTGCCGTCGTCTTCGATTTCAATAGCCACGGAGTTGCCTTTGTGGAAAGCCCGCAA
>JAISXC010000188.1 GCA_031270875.1 Desulfovibrio sp. | reverse complement strand
TTTTGCCAGATCGTCACCACCGCTGACTCAGGCATCAAAACCTTCGCCGATCTCAAAGGCAAGCGCGTGGGCGTGGGCGCTCCCAACTCCGGCGTGGAAATCAACGCGCGCATGATGTTCGAGGCCCACGGCATGAGCTACAAGGATTGCCGCGTGGATTATCTCAACTACGGAGAAGCCATTGACCAGATGAAAAACGGCCTCTGCGACGCGGCCTTCGTCACCTCCGGCCTCGGCAACGCCACCATCCGGGAACTCGGCACCACCAAGAAAATCGCCTTTGTGCCTGTGGAAGGAGCGGCTCTGAAAAAGCTGATAGCCAAGTATCCTTTCTATATAGAAGCCACCATCCCGGCCTCCGTGTACGGAGCGGAAAAAGACACAACCACCGCGGCGGTCATGAATATAATGCTTGTGGACATAAAGCTGCCCGACAACGTGGTCTATGATCTTCTCGAAAACATTTATTCCCCCAAGGGGCTTGAAGCGATCCAGGCTTCTCACGCCACGGCCAAGGCCAATATAAGGCCGGAAACCGCCCTGCGCGGCATACTTGGAACCTCTGTTCCCCTGCACAACGGAGCGGTAAGGTATTATAAAGACAAGGGCATGCTCAAGTAGCCCCGTCGGATCGGCGCTTTTCATGACGCCATGCGGCCTGCCGGGCAAGAAGCCTTGGCTTCTCCCGGCAGGCATCTTGTTTGTTTTCCTGTTTTCGGCCCTCGCGCCCGCGCACATCCACGCCGCGGAGGAAGCCGTGTTGCGCGTTTATGACCGGCAGAGCGGAATCCTCTACGCCGAGACCCCGGCCCGCGTAAACAGCCGGCTCTTTTTCGGCTGGATTCATTCCCTGGAAAAAATTCCTTGGAACGAATACTACCATGTGGACGAAGGATATAATCTGGTGCTGGATTCGATCACCTTTCCGGCCTTTGGCGCGGGCATCCCGGAGGACAAGGGCCGCGTTTGCTATGTGCGCGACGGGTTGATCCACATGGAGGAAATCGGACAGACATTCACTGAACTGGTCTGGCTCAATTCGCGCACGGCCACGCGGGACATTCTGCTGGACGGCAGACTGGTCACGCGCGGTTCTGATTTGCCGCATCACGCCCGCATACGCCTGCGTATCGAGAAAGGAGAAGCAAATGGAACGCCTTAAAAAGAACGGGGTCACTCCGCCGGATGCAAAATCTCCAAGCGCGGAACAGGATGTGTCGGATGAAGCCATAGCCGTGGCCATGAAAGGGGTGCTCACCGAAGAACAACAGAAGCTCATAGAAGACCTGGACAAAGAGTCCCATACCCGCAAGCTGGCTTCCCCGTTTGTCGACAGGATGTTTTATCTGCTCTGCATCGCCGTCAGCCTGTACCATTTCATAACCGCCTTTGTCGGCACACCCGTCGTGCTTGAGCACCGTTCGCTGCATGTCGGCATGATGCTGGTTTTGAGTTTCATCATGTATCCTTTCGGCAAAAAAAGCAGCTATAAAAGCGTAAGCTGGGGCGACTGGCTTTTGATCGCCCTGTCCATAGCCGTTCCGGTCTACGTCTGGGTTGATTATCTGGGAGTGGTGGAGCGGGCCGGAAATCCGGATATTCCCGATCTTGTCGTCGCCACGCTTCTGGTTCTTCTGGTGCTGGAAACTTCCCGGCGCACGGCCGGATGGGCACTGCCCATTCTGAGCCTGATTTTTATCGCCTACGGCATCTTCGGACGCGGCATGCCCGGACTGTTCGGACACCGCGGCTATACCTGGATGCAGCTCTCCAACCATTTCTTCGCCAACACGGAAGGAATATACGGCACCTCGGTCAGCGTGGCGGCCAGCTATATTTTTCTTTTCATCCTTTTCGGCGCAATCATGGGCAAATCCGGCATGGGAACCTTTTTTAACGATCTGGCCATGGCCCTGGCCGGGCACAGCAAGGGAGGACCGGCCAAGGTGGCCGTCATTTCCTCAGGTCTGCTCGGCTCCATCAACGGCTCGGCCGTGGCCAACGTGGTCACCACCGGAGCCTTCACCATTCCCCTGATGAAAAAAATCGGCTATCACAAAGACTTCGCGGGGGCCGTGGAGGCCTCGGCCTCCGTGGGCGGGCAGTTGCTCCCGCCGGTCATGGGGGCGGCCGCCTTCATCATGGCCGAAATACTGAGCGTGCCCTACTCGGTGATTATCGTGCATGCGGCTGTTCCGGCCCTGCTTTACTATCTGGGCATCATCATCCAGGTGCATCTGCGGGCGGGCAAAATGGGTCTGGTCGGCCTGCCGAAAGACCGCCTGCCCCTGGTCAGAGAGGTCATGCGGGAAAGGGGGCATCTGCTTATCCCCATAGCCGTGCTGCTCTACCTGCTGCTTTTCTCCGGCACCACTGTCATTTATTCCGCTGTGATCACCATCGTCGCCACCATTGTTGTGGCCGGCTTCAGAAAGACAACCCGGATGGGCCTGAAGGACATCTGCGACGCCTTTGCCGACGGGGCGAAGCAGACCGTTCCGGTAGCGGTGGCCTGCGCCTGCGTGGGCATCATCATAGGCGTGACCTCCAAGACGGGCTTTGGCCTGACCATGGCCAACACCATAATAGCCATGGGCAGCCAGAGCCTGCTGTTCACCCTTGTTTTCACCATGATCACCTGCATGATTCTGGGCATGGGGGTTCCTTCCATTCCGGCTTACATCATAACGGCCACCATAGCCGCTCCGGCCCTGACCAAACTGGGCATCCCGGCCATATCGGCCCACATGTTCTCCTTTTATTACGCCATGTTCGCCAACCTGACGCCGCCCGTGGCCCTGGCGGCGTTCGCGGCCGCCGGTCTGTCCGGGGGCGACCCCGTCAAAACGGGATTTTCGGCCGTGAAACTGGCTCTGGCCGGTTTCATCGTGCCCTACATGTTTGTCTATTCGCCGCAGCTGCTGCTGATCGACACCTCGCTGCTTGAAGGCCTGCGCGTCACGGCCGGCGCCTGCCTCGGCGTGCTTCTGATCGGCATGGCCGTCGAAGGCTACCTGTTTACCGCCATGGCCATGCCCCTGCGCGTCATCGCTTTTGCCGGCGCCCTCTGCCTGATCGACAGCGGAATTTATACCGACATAACCGGGCTGGCGGTTGCGGCTCTGGTTTTCCTGATCCAGCGCCGTCTCGTCGGCCGCCGGGCAGCGCCGGGAGAAGGGCCTGATCGTGCCCAGGTCTGAAGGCTTTTGCGGACGCTAGAGCATTTTACGCTTGGAGATTGTCGCTTGACGGCGGGCAAAGCCCGCCTACGCTTTGCCCGCGCAGGAGGCGAGCGGTTTCCTGTTTTCGTTCGCGGGTTCCGCGCGAACGGAACGAGGCCATAAGGGAGCCGCCTTCCTGCAGGCGGCTGAAAATGAGAAAGCCCGTATGCGCGACCATCCTGTCCTCCGGCCGCAGTCTGTCCGGCACGGGCTTCCAGCGGCGGATGAGGATCTCGCACACTTCCGTATCGCCGAAAGGCCCCTGCTCCAGCCCGAGCAGCAATTTGCCCACCTGATCCGCCGTGGGCAGCAGAAAACCCAGCACAGCGCCGGGCCGCAAAGCCGCCGCGGCGTGACCGAGGCAATCCCACGGGGCGCGCACGTCCAGAAAAAGCGCGTCCGCCCCGCCACAGGCGAAACCTTCAGCTATATCCCTGTGGTGCAAATCCACATTGTCGCCGAGGCCGGCCCATTTCAGATTGCGGCGGGCGAGCCGCAAAAATTCTTCCCGCGCGTCATGGCTTACGACCCTGCCCGTCGGCCCGCAAAACCAGGACAAAGCCAGCGTGAGCGCGCCTGAACCGCAGCCCGCCTCCACAACGACGCGGCCCGGCCCGGCGCCGAGGCGCAAGCAGATGTAGGCTATGTCCTTGGGATAGATAATCTGCGTCTGCCGCCTGACATGCAGGAGTCTGTCGAAGAGCGTGGCTTCCTGCACAAAAACGGGAACGCCGAGGCTGGTATGGACCAGCGCGCCGAAATCAAGGGCCGCCACCCGCTCCGCCGGAAGACAGCCGTCGTTGCTGTGCCAGTCCTGCTCCCGCTCAAGGCGGCGCACGTAGCGCTTGCCCCTGGGGGTTGCATAAACAACAAGAGAACCGTAAGGAATCATACAAATTCTAAAACATCTGGCGCATGAGGTTTTCGCCGCCTTCCGAGGTGTCCTGCAGCGCCTGCGCATCTTCCCCATCCGTGGCGGCGCGGCCTTCCAGAGGCATGTCGGAGCGGTAGGCCAAGCCGTCCTGCATCACAATGCCCTCCGGCGGGATAAAATCCTGCGGCGGATACAAATCTTCCACCTGGCCGCGGTAATAACGGAAAACAGGCGCCGCGGTGCGCCCGCCCTGCTCCTGCCGCCCCAGGGACTGCAACTGGTCATAGCCCACATAGACGCCGGTGACCAGATACGGCGTAAAGCCCAGAAACCAGGCGTCATGCTCCTCGTTGGTGGTGCCCGTTTTGCCGGCGATGAAACGGCCTTCCATGCGCGCGCGCGCACCGGTGCCGGCATTGACCACATTTTTGAGCAGCAGCGCCATCATGTAGGCGTTCTGGGGAGTGATCGCCTGCCAGTGTTCCACATCCTGACGGTAAAGTTCCCGCCCGGCCGCGTCGGCGATGGAGGTGATGATTCTGGGGCGCACGCCGAGTCCCTGATTGGCGAAGGTCGCATAGGCCTGCGTGAGATTGAGCGGAGAGACGGCCACAGCGCCCAGGCTGACGGACAGCTCCTCCGGGAATTGCGGCTCCAGCCCCAGTGATTTTGCCCGCTGTATCACATTGGCTA
>JAISXC010000084.1 GCA_031270875.1 Desulfovibrio sp. | reverse complement strand
ACTTTGAAATTGCCTTGGAGGCCGCGAGAGCGGACGCCCGCCGCGAAGGCGTAAGCGCAATTTATTTGCGCCGTTAAACGCCGGAGCGGGCGTAAACTGAGAGGGCCGGGCGCATCATCTCAAAGGTAAAGTGCTGTAACGGGGGGCCGCGGCATCTTCATCAGCCAACATGCGCGAGGCGATTTTTTCGGCGGTGGCCAGGGCCGTTGCGGTAATAATATCCAGATTGCCGGAATATTTTGGCAGGAACATGCCTTCCCCTTCCACCTCAACCATCAGAGTGACCCGGTCACCGTCCAATACAGGCGGAAGGCGCAGCCGGTATCCGGGCACATATTCCTTAACCTTGCGAACCATGGCGTCGACGCTTTCGATAATGGCGTCAAGGCGGTCCGGGTTGGCGACCCGGCAGTATACGGTGTTGCGCATCATCAGCGGAGGCTCGGCCGGGTTCAGAATGATGATGGCTTTACCCGTCTTCGCTCCACCCACGGAAAGCACCGCATCGGCGGTTGTCTCCGTGAACTCGTCAATGTTGGCCCGCGTTCCCGGGCCGGCGCTCCGACTGGAAATAGTGGCGACGATCTCGGCGTACTCCACGGAGGTCACTGCATTCACGGCCGCGACCATGGGAACCGTGGCCTGTCCGCCGCAGGTGACCATGTTGAAATTGTCCGCGTCAAGATTGGCGTCCAGATTGACGGCGGGCACAACATACGGGCCCACTGCCGCCGGCGTCAGATCAACGGCCACCTTGCCCGCGGCTTTCAGCCTGGGGGCGTTGGCCGCGTGGGCCCTGGCGCTGGTGCATTCAAAAACGAGCCGGATGGAAGGGTCCGCGAGAATGCTCTCCACCCCGTCAACAGCGGTGCGAAAGCCTTTTTCCTCGGCAAGGGCGAGCCCGGGAGAACCGGCCTCTATGCCGGAAACCATGACCAATTCTATGCTTTTGGCGCGGCTCATGATTTTGAACATGAGGTCCATGCCGATATTGCCTGGACCGATAATGGCCGCTTTGATTTTACGCATTGTTTTCTCCAGCGGGCAGACGGGATGCCGGTCCCTGCCCGATAAATCATTATCGTTCGGGGCAAGCGCTCAAACAAACACTACTTTCACCGAACCGAGGCCGCCGAAAGAGGCGGTGAACACGTCACCGGCCGCCACGTCAAACGCCTTGGTAAAAGACCCGGAGAGCACAATCTCTCCCCTCTTCAGGCCGACGTCCATGCCGGCCAGAGCATTGGCCAGCCAAGCCACGGCCCTGGCGGGATGCCCCATGACCGCCGCGCCGGCGGCGGTTTCAATGATAGAACCGTTTTTCTGCAGAACAAGCCCGACATACTTGAGATCAACGGAGCCGATGGGAACCAGTTTCGAGCCCAGCACGAATCCGGCGCTTGAACCGTTGTCCGCAATTGTATCCTGGATTTTGATTTTCCAGTCGGCTATGCGGCTGTCGATGATTTCAAAGGACGGAACCACGGAAACGGTCGTACGCAAGACATCCGCTATGCTCACACCCGGACCTTTCATATCCTCGCCCAGGACAAAGGCGATCTCCGCCTCTATTCTGGGCTGCAGAAAGCGGGACACGGGAACCGGTATCTCCTCGTCAAAGAGCATGTCCGCGAAAAGATGGCCGAAGTCCGGCTCGGAAACCCCCAAGGCCAGCTGCATGGCATTGGAAGTCAGGCCAACTTTTTTGCCGATGACCGTGCCGCCGCTCCGGATGCGTTCTTCCACGGCGGCACGCTGTACCATATAGGCGTCCGCTATGCTCAGATCAGGGTAGGCAGCGGTCAGCGCCCCTACGGCTTTACGGTTCAACTCGGCGTTGCGCATATTCTGCGCCAGCGCGCTAACGGTTTTCTTGTCCATCCGATATTCCTTTGTATTTCACATTATTGTGACAGCATGGCTTCCGCGATGCCCGTGCTGCGCGGCGCTGCCGCGCAGTTTCTCACGCAGGCTGGAAGCCAGCTCTTCCGCCAAGTCGTAAAGGTTTCGGCCTTCCTTCATCCCACGTATCAGGACGGGGGCAATCAGCTTAACCTCATCATGCGGCCCCGGCAGGGCCACAAGCAGACAGCCGTTCTTTTCGCCGACCGCGATACGGACTCCATCTTTCACATGGCGCCCTTCACCCTTGGCGAATCGCACCAAGTACGGGGCAACAGCAAAAGGGTCCACGCTCAATACGGCTTCTACGCTGAAATCTTTGTCTTCCGCCCCAACGCCGCCGGTAGATACAACCAGTGAACAGTCTTCCGCCGCAGCGGCAAGAGCTGCAACCATGGCTTCTTTGCTATCGGGCAGGATGTCGCCTGCTTCCACCACAAAACCTGCCTGAGAAAATAATTTCATCAGGTATGGGGTATTAGTGTCTTCAATGCGCCGTTCGATCAGTTCAAAGCCGGTAGGGAATACCTTCACCCGACCTCTTTTTCGGGATTTGAGCGATGCATGCATGTTGCGCGTACGGGCCAAAATTTCCGGCACAGCTTTTTCGTCAAGGCTGATAGCGCCGAGTATCCCTTCGGAATGAACCTCGGCCTTTTCTGAGAGGCTTATGCCGGGCAGTGCTTCCAGAGCGCGGAGCAAGGATTTTTCCTTGCCGAAGATTTGGTCGGCCCTGATGGTAGGGATCAGAACGTCTAAAGCAAGTTGCGCGGGTCTGACATCAATGACCGCCACCTTATCTCCAGGCAGCGAAAGGCAGGCTGCAACCTCCGTTGCTATATCTGTGAGGTTGGCTTCATGCAGTGTAATGCCGTCAATGCGCAATTCCGTTTTTTGCAGGAGATGCAGCTCCAGGCTGTCATCCGAAGCGCAGACCGTGGTCTGCTGAACCACATCAAAGGAACAATCCGCCATGGGCGCATCTACAATGGCTGCGCCCATGTCGATAAGGTCTATATCGTATCCGCAAAGTTCGGGGATATGTTCGTGCCTGACGTCTCCGGCAAAAGCAATCAAGACGCGGCTACGCTTGTTCAGTTCCCTGGCTAGACGGGACACTGTATCCACATCACAGATTTGGCCCGTGTCCACCATGAGAATTTCCGCGTCACGTTCAAGCGCGGCACGGGCTTCATTCTCCAGAGATTCAAGAAACCCGCGCAGTTGAATGACACGTGTGTGATTTGCTATATGGAGTACTCCGTCAAGCGTTGCAGCCACTGAACCAAACATGCGGACATAATTTTTATCAAGATATAGAAAAGGTCCTTCAACCATGCGACCCGTGACGCCGCCCACATGAACAGCATGCCGCACCTGGGTCTTGATTTCTGCGGGCATTTTCTTGGATGCCCCTGAAACGATGCGTACACGACCGCCGGAATGTTCCCGCGCAAGGCATACGGCGCTGTTTGCCGCCCTGGCGATGCCCGTTGCTTTGGCTATGCAACCAATGACGACATCTTCGGCCAAGGCGATCTCCTTTGCCGAACCTGAAAAAACGAGTATGGGATCGGTCACCGCGACTACGTCGCCGTCATATGCGGCGTGTAGGAGAGTGCAGCCCAAAGCCGCAAGCGTATCACGCGCATATCCCACGCCGCAAACAATTCCCTTCTGCTTGAGGTAAATTGAAGCAATAAATTCTCGGCCATCCAAGCCGCGAAAAATGTCGTCCCGCAGGTCTCCCGTCATAGCTGCCTCCTCAGGCGCCTCAAACGGGGGCTGCGGCAGTGTCAATGCCACGCTGCCGCAGCCACTTAGGCAACAATTCCCGGTCAACCCGACGGCTGACCTCAGATGCCTTGTCGCGCAACACATTCGCCAAAGGCGCACTCACGTTGATACCCCCGGCAGATCCGTCGAAAATGATGACTTTATCCGTGCCACCGGCAGTACGGGCGAAGTGCATTGCGCTGTCGAGATTTTTCGCGGTCATGGCGTGGGTCATATATTCGACGTTCTGAGAATCTCGGTTCATGACCTCGGCTTGCTCCGCTCCGACTACCAACGTAGGAATCTGTTCGCTGAAAAAAGCGCTGGGATAGCCACCCCAGGCATAGTTATGCACGCACATCCTGATAGCGGGGTTGGTGGGCGGGATGCTGTCCAACAGCGGCCCGTTCCTGCCGTAAAACGCTTCAGTGTACCATGTGTACGCTGGTAAAGGTATGTTCAGATCGAAAAGATCCGTGTTCGCGCCTACAAAGTTGGCGTAAATGACCCCGGCTGCGAATACGTAGGGAACGGGACAGGGGAAATCGAGCACCGCGATGCATTCGTCCACCTGGCCGAGCAGAGTCATGATCTTGCCGTAATTGCGGCACCCGGCAACAGTCAGCCTATCGTTCAAGGCGTAAAGATCATTATCGGCGACCACACCGACCACGCCCACAGGAGACATGTCCAGGAATGCGGCAAAAGCAAATTTTTCCTGCACGAATTCCGAGGCGAAGATTGCCCTGGCTGTGAAGTTGGCGGCACGGGGACCGAGATTTTGGTGGTAGGTCGAGCGCGTCTCTATGCGTGCGTAAGACATGCCAAAAGGTTTGACGGCCCGGTCTACCTGGCGGTGAAAATGTACTTCACGCACGTCGCTGTTGTGGGCGTGCACGATCCAGTCGGCATCGTAGATGGCCTTGATCCCGTATAAAGTACCGATTTCTGTTTCAATTGGTATGCCTTCGTCAATGGGCGCGACCCCGCGGGTTTTACCCTTGCCGTAATGCGCGTCCAGCCCGAAGGCTTTGATGTATTCCTCGGTTTCCCTGAAACGCAGACCGACGCCGGCACGCAGACGGATGTTGGAGCATCCCGTGCGGGAGGCTATTTCGTCCCGCAACATCTTCAGCATTTCAGCGTAAGGCACTCCCCCGAGCAGGGTGAATCCGTGGTGGGAGGCACAGATGTTCACGGAATGTTCCGGCTTGATCATGCTCATATCCACGCCCTCAAGGGCACGCGAGACGGCACTGCGCACGGCGTCCGGTCCTGCGGGGGAGGGGTAGATGATACGCGGGGAATCAGTAAAAAGCTCTGTCAGCAGCACCGACGTGATGTCCGGCAATTCGGCGGCCCGCTTGACTACATGCTCCGGCGCGACGCCGTACTGGGAAACGCGCGGCGGCGCGGGGATGATGGGAGCGCGCGACATGGCTACCTCCGTCCGGATGCCGTGACTTCCGCAAACAACGCGATATCGTTGTCAAAATAAAAGCCGCGGTGGTTGTATTTGGCTTTGATGTCCCCGGGAATTTCTTGCAGAGTCACAGTTTTGCCGTACCATTGCCAGCCGCCTTCAGGCGGAGTCGGAGCGATGCCGGCTGTGTCAAGCAGTCGCAGGGCGGGCTGGATGCACTCAACAGAGCACCCCATTCGGAGTCCGGTGCGGAAGGAAATTTCCTCAGGGCTCTTCGCTCCCTGTATAATAGCCGCGGCAACTTCCTCGGCGCGCGTTGCCGTGCAGTAACAGAGTATCTGGCTTGGGTGGAATCCGGCACGGAGACAAAGCTCGTCAGCGGCCTTTCGATCTTGGTCGCGGACGACAACGGAAACCGTGAAATGCCTCTCCAAGGGGACTAAAGTCACAGCCTCAACAGGGCACCTCTGATGGCAATTGGCGCAGGCGAGACATCGTGCCGGATTTACAGCGGCCTTGCGGTCTTGCACGGTAATGGCCAAAGTGGGACAGACCTTTCCGCAGATGCCACAGCCGGTACAAATTTTGCTGTTGATCTGCGCCAGCATTGTGACTGTTTTCATAGCTACCTCACAAAATTGCTGTGAACTGGCCGGCAATCTGAGAACACTCAGTCATTTATGTTCAATAATATAGAACTGTGTTCAGCATACAGAAAATTCTGAGGGTGTCAAGATAAAAAAACGGCATTCCACGATCCCGGGCTGCCGCGGCGAATTTTCCCGTTGGGGGCGTTTTGATGGACTTTTTTAGTGGGGTAGATTGCCCCCTATCTCACAAAAAAAAGAATTTTTGCTGGAGAAAAGGGGAGAAACAACCTTCTCGGCAACTTTAAATAGTTGGCCTTGAAAAAATATTAAACATGCTAATATTACAGTATAATTTTGTGAAACACATGTTTTTCAGACCAGAAGAACACTACAGGGCAGGTAAACCCGGTCGCGTTCCGCGACCGGGCGCGGCGCAAGGCGAGCCGCAATTTATCTGTGGCGTCCGCGAAGCGGCGCCTGGAGCCGGCGTGCCTTTCTGAAAAAGTCGCTTCCGACTTTTTCAGCGTCGCCTAAATATTGGCATCGAGATCCTTGTTTTTACCAAAGGGTCCCTGATACCCGAGACTGCGGGATATGGCGTCAGTAGCCTTACGCAAGCTGCGACTCAATGCTTCAAATCTGTCTTCGGTCAGGCGAGTTTTGGGCCCGGAAATACTGATCGCCGCGGTAACGGTGCCTGTGCTGGCAAAAATCGGGGCGGCAATGCAGCAGAGGCCGATTTCTATTTCCTCGTTATCTATACTAAGTCCTTTTTCCTTAATTTCCGCAAGATGCAAAGCAAGGGCTTTTCTATCCGTCAGCGTATATTCCGTATATTTCTCAAGTGGCTGCTCAAGCACGACCAGTTGCTCTTCCGGTGTAAAATGGGCCAGAATGACCTTGCCCACCCCAGTGCAATGCATGCGCGCCCGTTGACCTACTTGCGAGGAAATCGTTATAGCGTGTGGAGCTTCGATTTTGTCAAGATACACGGCGTGCAATCTTTCGCGGATGACCAGATGGACCGTTTCCAGCGATTCCGCGGAAAGTGCCGCCAACTGTGGGGCGGCCAGACCGCGTATGTCAAGATTCGCCAAGTATGCCTGGCCGAGAGTAAAAACCTTTGTGCCGAGGCTGTAACGTCCCGTTTCCTTATTCTGTAGTACATAGCCCAATTCTTGTAAAGTGTGTAAAATACCGAAGCAGGTACTTTTATGTAACCCAACATGCGCGGCAATGGCAGTGATACCGGTGTTGTTCCCCTCGCAGGAAAGATGCTCAATAAGAGCCATAGCTCGCGCGATGGACTGTATAGTTATGTATTTTGTGGGCATAGATAACCGGATAGAGGCTAAATTGTTGCTGTATTCCGACATGCAACAGAGCAACATATTCTTCATTCGGAAAATCGTCAAGCATTTTAAGTGTAAAATGCTCTAGAACAATTTCAAAATGAAAGTGCTCCGGCAGCCGTGACAACGGACGCCCATAGCGGAGGGGTGTAAGCGCAATCTATTTGCAGTGTTAAGC
>JAISXC010000093.1 GCA_031270875.1 Desulfovibrio sp. | reverse complement strand
ATTTCCGGCAAAATGCGCAAGTTTTACATACGCATTCTGCCGGGCGACCGCGTCAAGGTGGAGCTTTCCCCCTATGATCTTTCGCGCGGGCGCATTACCTACCGCATGAAGTGACGTCGCGTTTTACACGATGTTCGCGAGGCGCAGACCGCCAAGGCACAGAAGCGCCCACAGCGCGGCCAGAGCGTCATCCAGCATTATTCCGAAACCGTCCGGCAGCCAGTTTTCCGAAGCGCGCACAGGCCAGGGCTTGAAGATGTCAAAGAACCGAAAAAGCACAAAAGCCGCCGCTAGCAGGCCCGCTCCCGATTCCTCAAAAGGCAGCAGGGTAATCCATACGCCCAGCAGTTCATCAATCACCACTTCACCGGGATCCTTGCGGCCAAGCAAACGTTCCGCCCGCGTGGCGGCCAGTGCCCCGGCCACAAAAATCAGCGCCAGCGCAAGAACGCGCCAGACCAGGGGCAGCGGCAGAAAGAGGAAGGGGGCCAGCAGGCAGGCCACGGCGCTGCCCCAGGTGCCCGGCGCCCGCGGGGCAAGGCCGGCCGCGCCAAGCCGGCAGAAGGCCAGAACGGCTTTGTCGGAGATGGACATATTTTTTCCTCTGGGGTCTGCCGCCTGACATATCCCGAAAAAAACACACGTACAAGCGAGAAAGCCATGCGCAGAAAAGAGCGCGAAAAGCGTGATCCGGCCTTCATGCACAGCGTGCTGGCCGACGCCCGGCAAATGTGTCTTGCCTTCAACTCCGGGGAAGCCCCTTATATCGTAGCGGTGAACCATGTTTTTCACAAAGGCGCCCTCTGGTTTCACTGCGCGGCGGAGGGCCGCAAACTCGACCTGTTGCGGGCAGACCCGCGCCTGGGTTTTTTCGCGGCCGTGGACATCGCCCAGGACGGGACGACAACGCGCTACCGCAGCGTTTACGGTACGGGCAGGGCCGAAATAATAAATGACGCGGGCCTCAGGCTCGACATTCTCAAAGTCATCGCCGGGTGTTTTGAAGCCCCGTGCCGTTTCCCGGTTTCACCGGAAAAACTGGCCGCGACCACCATTGTGCGCATAGAGATCAAGACTCTCACAGGCAAGCACTCCCGGCGGGGCGAAGGCCCCAACGCGGCGCACAAAACAGGGTAGGGAAGCATGCCGGCGGCCGGGGCGGAACTGATTTTTTTTGTGGGACCGCGCGCGTGCGGCAAAACAACCACAGGAGGACATCTTGCGCGTCAGTTGGCGCTGCCCTTTGAAGATACGGATGTCTGCCTGCAGCGCGACCAGGGCATGAGCGTGGCGCGGATAGTGGCGGAACGCGGTTGGGAGAGCTTCAGGGAACTTGAAAGCGCTGTGCTGCGCGAGGTGGCGGAACGCCTCGCCGTTTGCGGGGGAGTGATAGCCACGGGCGGAGGGGTCGTGCTCAAGGCGGAAAACCGGGCCTATATGCGCTTTATGGGCAGGGTTTTTTTTCTCTCGGCCCCGGCGCGATTGCTCGCCGCCCGCCTTGCGGCGGACCCGCAAGGCTCCCTGCGCCCCCCGTTGACCTGCGTTCCGGCAAAGGACGAAGTGCCGCTGGTTTTGGCCGAGCGGGATTCCCTGTACAGGGAAACGGCACACCATATTCTTGACGCCGCCTGTCATCCGGCAGAAATTTTCCGGGAAATTTCCGTGATTTTAAAGAATTGCCCGATTCCGGGAAATAATTTTTCACATTTGTGAAAAAAAATTCAGATACCCTTTGACAAAACTCTTTGAATTGGTGTAAACATTCCTCGCTTTATCATCAATGCGACATCCTGTCCAAAACCTGCTGAGGGAGAACACGGATGCTTGATCTCAATATCACCCTTCTCATTCAACTGGTGAATTTTTTCATCGCCGTTTTTGTTCTCAATCTTCTTCTTGTCCGTCCTGTCCGGGACATCATAAAAAAACGCAAAGGCATCGTCGGGAAAATATCAGGCGAGGCGGACAATTTTGAGGCCGAAGCGTCGCTCCGTCTGGCTTCCTATGAAGAAGATCTGGCGAAGGCGCGCCAGGCCGCGGCTCTTGCCCGCAAGGACGGCCATGCCGCCGGCATGGCGGAACAGCAAAATATCGTGGGAAAAGCCCAGGAAAGCGCCCTGGATATTATAGCCGAAGCGCGCCGCGCGGTTCAGGCGGAAGCGGAGTCCGCGCTGAAGGAATTGCGGGCCCGCGCGGCGGCTGTTTCCGCAAGCCTGGCGGAACGTCTGCTCGCGGGTTGAGATGTTTTACCTGTTGCGTTGTAAGGGGGTGGGTATTGTTCATGGGAAAGCACAGCAAGAAAGAATCAGCGCGAATCCTGCTGCCGATCGCGGCTGCCGCCGCGGTTGGGGTTCTCGGCCTTCTTGGCGCGGCTGACGCGCTGGCGAGTGACGGCCACGGCGAACTCCGCTGGGGCGACTTCGGCTGGCGCGTGCTTAATTTCTTTATTTTTGTCGGCATCCTCTGGTATTTTATCGGAGGTCTCGCCGTGAAGTATTTTCGAGGCCGCAGGCAGGGCATCAGAGAGACGCTGGACAATCTGGAGGAGCGCCGCCGCAGGGCTTCGGAAAATCTGGAGATTGTGGAAAAACGCATTGCAGGTCTGAATCAGGAGCGCGAGGCGATCCTGGAGGAGAGCCGCCAGCAGGCTCAAGCCCTGAAAGAGGGCATTATTGCCGATGCCGAGCGGCAGGCGGCGCAAATCATCGCGCAGGCAAAATCCACGGCGGAGAGTGAAGGCCGCGCGGTTCTCGCGGAAGTCCGCGGCATTATCGCCGATGAAATTGTGGCCGCCGCGGAGAAGCTTTTGAACGCCAAGCTGGACAATGCCGCGCACGAGAAGCTTATTGACAACTCTCTCAACAAGGTGGTGCTCCAGTGACAGGCGCTGTGGTTGCCCGCAGGTATGCCAACGCCATCTTTGCGTTGGGCCGAAAGGAAGGGGAACAAGCCCTCACGCGGCGCGGAGCCTGCCTTGCCGCGCTGGGGGAAATGATTGACGGGGCGCCGGAGCTTGCCATGACCTTGAAAAGCCCGGTGGTCAGCGTTGAGGAAAAAAAGGCCGTCGTGGGCAAACTGCTCGCCGTGGTGAAAGCGGACGCCGTTATGCGCAATTTCTGCTTTCTGCTTGCCGACAAGGACCGTCTGCCCTTTTTGAGGGAAATCGCGGTCTGCTACGGCAGACTTCTGGACGCGGCCAAGGGCGTGGTACGCGGCAGGCTCACCACGGCTGTTCCGCTTTCCGCGGAAAAACAGGCCGCCGTCAAGGCCGGTCTGGAAAAAAAGGGCGGGAAGGCCATTGAGCTGACATTTGCGGTGGACAAGGACATTCTTGGCGGGGTGGTGCTCAGTATGGGCGACCGGGTGCTGGACGCAAGTCTGCGCGCGCAGTTGGGGATCCTGCGGGATACTTTCAAGAGGGGTGAATAGCACATGCGGATCAAAGCGGAAGAGATTGGCAAAATCATTGAGGATCAAATCCGGAACTACGAGCAGCGCGTGGAGATGAGCGAAACCGGCACGGTGCTCTATGTCGGTGACGGCATCGCGCGCGTCTACGGCGTTCAAAACGCCATGTCCATGGAATTGCTGGAGTTTCCCGGAAATGTCATGGGTATGGTGTTGAACCTGGAAGAAGACAACGTCGGCGTTGCCCTGCTCGGCTCGGACGTGGGAATCAAGGAAGGGGATACGGTCAAGCGCACCGGCAAGATATTCTCGGTTCCCGTGGGCGACAAGGTCATGGGGCGCGTGCTGAACCCGCTGGGAGAGCCCATCGACGGTCTTGGGCCGGTTGACTCCACCGAGGTGCGCTCTGTGGAAATCAAGGCTCCCGGCATTATCGCGCGCAAAAGCGTGCATGAACCCATGCCCACGGGGCTGAAGGCCATTGACGCCATGACGCCCATCGGGCGCGGGCAGCGCGAGCTTATCATCGGCGACCGTCAGACCGGCAAGACCGCCGTCTGCATTGACGCCATTCTGGCGCAGAAGGAAACCGACATTCACTGTTTTTATGTGGCCATCGGTCAGAAAAAGGCTTCCGTGGCGCTGGTGGCCGATACGCTGCGGCGCTACGGCGCGCTGGAATACACCACCATCATTTCAGCCACGGCCTCCGAGCCGGCTCCTCTGCAGTATATCGCCGCCTATACCGGCTGCACCATGGCCGAGCACTACCGGGACAACGGCAAGCACGCCCTGATCATTTACGATGATCTCTCCAAGCAGGCCGTGGCCTACCGGCAGATGTCCCTGTTGCTTCGCCGGCCGCCCGGACGCGAAGCCTTCCCCGGCGACGGATTTTACCTGCATTCGCGTCTGCTGGAGCGCGCGGCGAAGCTCAATGACAGTCTCGGCGGCGGATCGCTGACGGCGCTGCCCATCATTGAAACCCAGGCCGGGGATGTTTCCGCCTATATTCCGACCAACGTAATTTCCATCACCGATGGTCAGGTGTATCTGGAACCGAACCTCTTCAACGCAGGCGTACGCCCGGCCATCAACGTGGGCCTCTCTGTTTCCCGCGTGGGCGGCGCCGCCCAGATCAAGGCCATGAAACAGGTTGCGGGCACCATGCGTCTGGATCTCGCCCAGTATCGCGAATTGGCCGCCTTTGCCCAGTTCGGCTCTGATCTGGACAAGGCCACCAGGGCCAGGCTTGACCGCGGCGCGCGCCTTGTGGAACTGCTCAAACAGCCGCAATACCAGCCCATGCCCGCCCACGAACAGGTGGCCTCCATTTACGCCGCCACTCGCGGGCATATGGACGACGTGCCTGTGGATCAGATACGCCGTTTTGAGGGCGAAATGCTTTCTTTCCTGCGCGAAGCGCGCAAGGACGCGCTTGAGGCCGTCAAAGACAAGAAAGTTATAGATGAGGCTGTGGAGAAAGCGCTTGTTGAGGCGATCACCGCCTTCAAGCAGGGCTGGCGGGTCTAAGGCGAAAGACGCGGGAGACAGGCATGCCTTCACTTAAAGATGTAAAAACGAAAATCGTCGGGGTCGGCAAGACCAAGCAGATAACCAAGGCCATGAACATGGTGGCTTCGGCGAAGCTGCGCGGCGCTCAGGCGCGCATTGAGCGCTTCCGGCCCTATGCGGCGAAATACCGGCAGGTGTTGGCCGAATTGGCGCTCAAGGTGGAGGGCGACGCCCACCCGTTGCTTGCCGAACACGAGGAAAAGAAAAGTTGCGCCATTGTCATGGTCACTTCCGACCGCGGTCTGTGCGGCAGCTTTAACGGCAATATCATAACCCAGGCTCTCGGACTGGCCAGGGAAAAGACTTCGGCCGGCATGGCCGTGAGCTTTGCCTGCATAGGCCGCAAAGGCCGCGACGCGGCGCGCAAGGCCGGCTATGCCATGCTGACCTCGTACGCCGACAGGATGGGCAGCATAGACTTCGCCCTGGCGGGTTCCGTGGCCGCAGAAGTGATCCGCGGGTATGAAACGCTGACGTTTGACGAGGTCTGGCTCATCTACGGCGAGTTTGTTTCCATGGGGCATCAGCCCCCCCGCACCCTCCGCCTTCTGCCGCTCAAGGCGCCGGAAGCCGGAGAGACGCCGCGGGAAAGCGGCGAGGCCAGCTGCGAATACGTTTACGAGCCTCAGGAGGAGAAACTGCTTGCGGAGTTGCTGCCCCGCTATGTCAGGGTGCAGATATACCGCGGCCTGCTTGACACTTCCGCCAGCGAGCATGCGGCCCGCATGGCGGCCATGGACAACGCGACGCGCAACTGCAACGAGCTTATCAATTCCCTGACTCTGCTCTACAACAAGACGCGGCAGGCCTCCATCACAAGCGAACTCATAGATATCGTCGGCGGCGCGGAAGCGCTGAACGGTTAAGGAGCCAAACATGAGCAAAAACATCGGTAAAGTCGTTCAGGTTATCGGCGCCGTGGTGGACGTGGAGTTCAGCGGCGGCAATCTGCCGGACATCCTTACGGCCTTGGAGATCAAAAATCCGAACAACACCGACGCCCCGAGTCTGGTCTGCGAAGTCGCGCAGCATTTGGGCGACAATGTGGTCAGAACCATCGCCATGGACGCCACCGAGGGCCTTGTGCGCGGCATGGAAGCCGTGGATACCGGTTCTCCCATCATGGTTCCGGTGGGCAAGGCCTCCGTGGGCCGCATCATCAACGTTATCGGACGTCCGGTGGACGAGCTGGGCCCCGTGAAGGCGGAAAAGTACTATCCCATCCACCGTCCGGCCCCGACGTTTACCGATCAGAACACCAAGGTGGAACTGCTGGAAACAGGCATCAAGGTCGTTGATCTGCTTGTGCCCTTCCCCAAGGGCGGAAAAATGGGTCTCTTCGGTGGCGCCGGCGTCGGCAAGACCGTTATTCTGATGGAAATGATCAACAATATCGCCAAACAGCACGGCGGATCCTCAGTTTTCGCCGGCGTGGGCGAGCGCACCCGCGAGGGCAACGATCTTTACTATGAATTGAAGGAAGCCGGCGTTCTGGAGCGCGCGACGCTCGTTTACGGCCAGATGAACGAGCCGCCGGGAGCGCGCGCGCGCGTGGCCCTCACCGCCCTGGCGTGCGCGGAATACTTTCGCGACGAGGAGCGGCAGGACGTGCTCTTGTTTATTGACAACATATTTCGTTTTACCCAGGCCGGTTCCGAAGTGTCGGCCCTTCTCGGCCGCATGCCTTCGGCCGTGGGCTACCAGCCCACGCTGGGCACGGATCTGGGCGCCCTGCAGGAGCGCATCACCTCCACCACGCAGGGTTCCATTACCTCGGTGCAGGCCGTGTACGTGCCCGCGGACGACCTGACGGACCCCGCCCCGGCCACCACCTTCTCGCATCTGGACGGAACTCTGGTGCTTTCCCGTCAGATTGCGGAACTGGGCATCTATCCCGCCGTGGATCCGCTGG
>JAISXC010000215.1 GCA_031270875.1 Desulfovibrio sp. | reverse complement strand
ACCGCCAGAAATCAGGAGTTTCCCATGGCCGTGACCAAAGCAGAAGTTGTTGAGTTTATTTCCAACATGACGGTACTTGAACTTTCCGAGTTCATCAAAGAGCTGGAAGAAAAATTCGGTGTGTCCGCGGCCGCGCCGGCCGCGGCAATGATTGTCGCCGCTCCTGCCGCCGGCGCGGATGCGGCCGCGGCCGAAGAGGAAAAGACGGAGTTTGACGTCATCCTCAAAGAAACCGGCCCCAACAAGATCAATGTCATCAAGGCCGTTCGCGCCCTGACCAGCCTCGGTCTTAAGGAAGCGAAGGAAAAGGTGGACGGCTCCCCCTCCACCATCAAGGAGGGCGTTTCCAAGGAAGAAGCCGAGGAGGCCAAAAAACAGCTCACAGATGCCGGAGCGACTGTCGAAATCAAGTAGTTTCCGCAAGTCGGAAAAACTTTGCCGGTTTGCCAATTGCATGGCGGGAACGCGACATCTCGTCATGCAATTGTTTTTTGTCCCGAGCGCCAGGGCTTTCTTCCTCAAGGCCGTACGTCTGCCTGAAAATTTTCGCAAAAAATACTTGCAAAAAATTCATTCTTCGATTATCCTTATAAATTCGATGTACAGCGTGAAATATCCTATATGCCTTCCTCAACTCTTTAGCTCTTAGGGCTGATTGCCGCCCCGGCGTTTTCCCGCCGGCCATTGCGTATTTTTTGAATTTGCAAGGGGCGCAACTCTTACCTGATTTGAGGTATTTCATGGGTCAGCTTACCAAACAGTTCGGAAAAATCAAAGTCTCTCTCCCCATTCCCCATTTGTTGAACCTGCAAATAGATTCCTACCGCAAATTCCTTCAGGCGGGAGTGCCCGCTGGAAACCGCAAGCATGATGAGGGCCTTGAAGGAGTCTTCCGTACCGTATTTCCCATTGAAGACTTTAACAAAACCGCCAGTCTTGAATTTGTCAGCTATGAAATAAGCGTGCCCAAATACGATCAGGCCGAATGCATTTCCAAGGGTCTCACGTATGAAGGCCCCATGCGCATCAAGGTGCGCCTTGTCGTCTATGACACGGACGAAAGCTCCGGTAACAGGACTATCCGCGACATCAAGGAGCAGGACATCTATTTCGGCACTCTGCCCTTGATGACGGAAAAAGGCACTTTTATCATCAACGGAACCGAACGCGTCATCGTCAATCAACTCCAGCGCTCTCCCGGCATTATTTTTGAGCATGACGGCGGCAAAACGCACACAAGCCGCAAGGTGCTCTACTCTTGCAGAATTATGCCCATGCGCGGTTCATGGCTTGATTTTGATTTTGATCACAAGGATATCCTTTACGTCCGCATTGACCGGCGCCGCAAAATGCCCGCAACCATTCTTTTCAAAGCCATGGGCATGACAAAGGTTCAGATTTTGGATCATTTTTACACCCGTGAGCATTACCTGCTTGAAGGCGGCAACCGGCTGTACTGGGAAGTGGACAAAAAACTCTACCGCAAGGACAACGCCTACGCGGATATTCTTTCACCGGACGGAGCGGTTCTGGTCAAAGCGGGCAAGCCCATCACCAAGCGCAGTTGGCGCCTGATATGCGAATCAGGCATCAAGGCGGTTGAAGTGCGCCCGGATTTGCTCGACGGCATGTTTCTGGCCGAAGATGCGGCAGATCCCGAAAACGGCGAAGTGCTGGCGGAAGCGACGGATGAAATCACGCCCGGGCTCCTTGAGCGCATGCGTGAGGCCGGCATCACACGTCTGGCCGTGCTTCACACACTCGGCGTGGACACGTCCTCCTCCATCCGTGATACCCTGGTGATGGATCGCGTTCCCGACCAGCAGAAAGCCCAGGAAGAAATATACCGCCGCCTTCGGCCTTCTTCCCCTCCGACTGCGGAAATCGCGGCGGGCTATTTTGACAATCTGTTCAGAAATCCGGATTATTACGATCTCTCACCCGTAGGGCGCTACAAACTCAACCAGCGGCTTGAACTCAAGGAATCCCAACAGACGCGCACCCTGACCAATAATGACATTCTCAGGGCCATAACGGTTCTGGTAAAACTCAAGGACAGCCACGGCCCCGCGGACGATATTGACCATTTGGGCAAACGCCGTGTCCGCCTTGTGGGAGAGCTTGTCGAGAATCAGTATCGCATAGGCCTTGTGCGCATGGAACGCGCCATCAAGGAACGCATGAGCCTGCAGGAAATTTCGACGCTCATGCCCCATGATCTGATCAACCCAAAGCCGGTGGCCGCGGTACTGAAGGAGTTTTTCGGCACTTCCCAGCTCTCGCAGTTCATGGATCAGACAAATTCACTTTCCGAAGTGACCCACAAACGCCGCCTCTCCGCCCTCGGCCCCGGAGGTCTGACCCGCGAGCGGGCCGGCTTTGAAGTGCGCGACGTGCACACTTCGCACTACGGCAGGATATGCCCCATTGAGACGCCCGAAGGGCCGAATATCGGCCTTATCGTTTCATTGACCACCTTTGCCAAAGTCAATGATTACGGCTTCATTGAAACGCCTTACCGCGTTGTCCGCGACGGCGGGCTCATCAACGAAGTCATCCATCTTGACGCCTCCCGCGAGGACGATCAGGTCATTGCCCAGGCCAACGCCCGTCTTGACGCCGACGGACGGCTGCTCGACGAATTTGTTACCGTGCGTGTCAGGGGCGAAGTGGAAATACGCTCCCGTGACGAAGTCACCCTCATGGACATCTCGCCAAGTCAAATGGTTTCCATTTCCGCGGCCCTGATTCCGTTTCTGGAACATGACGACGCCAACCGCGCCCTCATGGGTTCAAACATGCAGCGCCAGGCAGTGCCCCTGCTGCGCTCTGAAAAACCCCTCGTGGGCACAGGAATGGAAGTGGATGTCGCGCGCGACTCCGGGGCTTGCATCGTGGCCCCGGCCGACGGCACGGTGGAATATGTCGACGCGGACCGCATTGTGGTGGCCTATTCGGGGGACATATGCAAGGAGCAGGGCGGCGTGCGCGCTTATGACCTGCTCAAATTCCACAAATCCAACCAGAATTCCTGTTTCGGCCAGAGGCCTACCTGCCGCCCGGGCCAATCCGTGAAAAAAGGGCATATCCTCGCCGACGGACCCGGCATTGCCGAGGGCGAGCTGGCCCTCGGCAAAAATCTTGTTGTGGCTTTTATGCCTTGGTGCGGCTACAACTATGAAGACTCCATCCTCATCTCCGAGCGGACGGTAAAAGAGGACGTCTTCACCTCCATTCACATTGAGGAATTTGAGGTGGTCGCCCGCGACACCAAACTGGGACCGGAGGAAATTACCCGCGACATTCCCAACGTCAGCGAGGAGATGCTGCGCAACCTGGACGACAGCGGCATCATTCGCATCGGCGCGACCGTCATGCCGGACGACATTCTTGTGGGGAAAATTTCACCCAAGGGCGAAACGCAACTCACGCCGGAAGAAAAATTGCTCCGCGCCATTTTCGGGGAAAAGGCCAGAGACGTCAAGAACACCTCTCTCAAAGTCCCGCCGGGGGTTGAGGGCACGATCATTGACGTCAAAGTGTTCAACCGCCGCTCCGGCGAAAAGGACGAGCGCACTCTTGCCATTGAAAAACACGACATCGCCGCGCTTGACCAGAAAGAGGCGGATCATGCCAGCGCCCTGTCAAAACGGACACGCGCCGTTCTGGTGGAACATGTGCTCGGCAAACAGACGGCGCTTTCCGTGCAGGGCAGGAAAAAGGGCGAGATTCTGGTGGAAGCCGGAGCCGCGCTCACCGCGGAGCAACTTGCGCATCTCCCGGTCAAAAAACTTGCCGGACTTTTTAAAAGCAAGGCTGTCAATGATGCCGTAAACGACGCGCTCAAATCCTATGACAGGGAAATTGAATTCCTCAAGTCCGTTTATGACGCCAAGCGCGAAAAGGTGACGGAAGGCGACGATCTGCCCCCGGGCGTGATAAAAATGGTCAAGGTGCATATCGCCATCAAACGCAAACTTTCCGTGGGCGACAAAATGGCCGGCAGACACGGCAACAAGGGTGTCGTCTCCTGCATTTTGCCGGAAGAGGACATGCCCTTTTTCGCCGACGGCCGCCCTGTGGACATAGTGCTCAACCCCCTTGGCGTTCCTTCGCGTATGAATATCGGCCAGATTATGGAAACCCATCTTGGCTGGGGAGCAAAGGAACTCGGTCGCCAACTGGCGGGATTGCTGGACTCCGGCGCCGCTCTGCTGGCCGTTCGCAAGGAAGTCAAGGATGTTTTCGCTTCCGGGGATATTTCAGCGCTTGTTGACTCGATGAATGACGAGGAATTTGTTTCCGCCGTCAAAAAACTCAAAAACGGCATCGTGACGAAAACGCCTGTGTTCGACGGCGCCACGGAAGATGAAATCTGGGCATGGATGGACAAGGCCGGCCTTGAAAACGACGGAAAGACCGTTCTGTACGACGGCCGCACGGGCGTGCCTTTCAAAAACAGGGTCACAACCGGCGTCATGTACATTCTCAAACTCCACCATCTTGTTGATGAAAAAATCCATGCGCGGTCCACCGGCCCCTATTCTCTTGTTACCCAGCAGCCTCTCGGCGGCAAGGCCCAGTTCGGCGGACAGCGCCTCGGCGAAATGGAGGTCTGGGCGCTTGAAGCCTATGGGGCGGCCTATCTGCTTCAGGAATTTCTCACGGTCAAATCCGATGACGTGGCCGGGCGCGTAAAAATGTACGAAAAAATCGTCAAAGGTGACAACTTTCTGGAGGCCGGTCTGCCGGAATCTTTCAATGTGCTTGTCAAGGAATTGATGAGTTTGGGCCTCAACGTCACCCTGCATCAGGAGGAAGGGCAGAAACGTCCCAAACGCGTCGGCTATCTGCGGGAACTTATTGAAGAGAGAGAATGACGCCGTTTTTTTGCTCGCGGCCCGGCTAGCGCCATAACAAGATTTCTAACGCGGGATATTCCATATGAGCCTGGACGATCTTTTCACTGCGCACGGCACATCAGCCGTAGTCAACAACATCCGCAACCTGAAGGCAATACAGATTTCCATCGCTTCGCCCGAGTCTGTCCGCGAATGGTCCTACGGTGAAGTCAAAAAACCGGAAACCATCAACTACCGCACGTTCAAGCCGGAACGGGACGGGCTTTTCTGCGCCAAAATTTTCGGCCCTGTCAAAGACTACGAATGCAATTGCGGCAAATACAAGCGTATGAAGCATCGCGGCATTGTCTGCGAAAAATGCGGCGTGGAGGTCATTGCCTCAAAGGTGCGCCGGGAGCGCATGGGCCATATTGAACTTGCGACCCCTGTGGCCCATATCTGGTTTCTGAAAACGCTGCCTTCCAAAATCGGCACCCTCCTTGACATGACGATGGCCGATTTGGAAAAAGTTCTCTATTTCGACTCCTACGTTGTTATGGATCCGGGTCAGACGAACCTCCAGAAACGCCAGATCATTTCGGAAGACCAGTATCTCCAGATTCTGGATCGTTACGGCAGAGACGATGTCCTTGCCGTGGGCATGGGCGCGGAATCCGTGCGCACCCTGCTGGAAGAGCTGGACCTGGAAAAGCTCAGGGTTGAACTGCGCGAGGAAAGCGAAGGCACAAAAAGCCAGACAAAGAAGAAGAAACTCACAAAACGCCTCAAGATTATTGAAGCCTTTCTTGAGTCGCAAAACAGGCCGGAATGGATGATCATGGAAGTCATTCCCGTCATTCCGCCGGATTTGCGCCCTCTTGTGCCCCTGGACGGCGGACGTTTCGCCACCTCCGATCTCAATGACCTGTACCGCCGTGTCATTAACCGCAACAACCGTCTGAAGCGTCTTATGGAACTCGGAGCGCCGGAAATCATCATCCGTAACGAGAAACGCATGCTTCAGGAGGCCGTTGACGCGCTCTTCGACAACGGCCGGCGCGGCAGAGCGATAACAGGAACAAACGGCCGCCCCCTCAAATCCCTTTCGGACATGATCAAAGGCAAACAGGGACGCTTCCGCCAAAACCTGCTGGGCAAACGCGTGGATTATTCAGGCCGCTCGGTCATTACGGTGGGCCCCTATCTCAAGCTGCACCAGTGCGGCCTGCCGAAAAAAATGGCTCTGGAACTTTTCAAGCCTTTCATTTATTCGGAGCTGGAGAAACGCGGCCACGCCTCCACCATCAAAAGCGCCAAAAAAATGGTTGAGCGGGAGGAACTTGTGGTTTGGGACATCCTTTCCGAGGTGGTCAGGGAATATCCCATCCTGCTCAACCGCGCTCCGACGCTTCACCGCCTCGGCATACAGGCGTTTGAGCCGCTGCTGGTCGAAGGCAAGGCCATCCGCCTGCATCCTCTTGTCTGCACGGCCTACAACGCGGACTTTGACGGCGACCAGATGGCCGTTCATATTCCTCTTTCCGTGGAAGCGCAGATAGAATGCCGCGTACTGATGATGAGCACCAACAACATCCTCTCGCCGGCCAACGGCAGCCCGGTGATCGTTCCTTCGCAGGATATAGTGCTCGGTCTTTACTATATGACCGTTGAACGCAGTTTTGAATGCGGCGAGGGCATGACGTTCTGCGCGCCGTGGGAAGTGGAGGCCGCTTACGATGCCGGCGTCGTTTCCCTGCACGCCCGAATTCAGGTGCGCATGGGGGACGGCAAAATCTGCGGGACAACGCCGGGCCGTGTCCTTGTGGGTGAAATTCTGCCGCGAAATCTCCCCTTTGATCTCGTCAACTGCGTGCTGACAAAGAAAAACATCGCCAGACTCGTCGGCGCGGCCTATCATCACTGCGGGATCAAGGCCACCGTCATTCTTTGCGACAGACTCAAGGACATGGGCTATGAATTCGCCACGCGCGCGGGCGTGACCATCGGCGTGAAAGACCTGACTGTCCCGGCAAGGAAAAAGGATATCCTGGCCGCCTCCCAGGCGGAGGTGGATGATATTGAACGCCAGTCCGCGACGGCATCATCACCCGCACGGAAAAATACAACAAGGTTGTGGACGTGTGGACAAAGGCCACGCAGGATGTTTCCGCGGAAATGACCAAGGAAATTTCCTACGATACTCTTCTGGATCCCCGGACCGGCGCTGAAGAGCAAAACCAGAGCTTCAATCCCATTTTCATGATGTCCAATTCCGGCGCGCGCGGCAACCAGGATCAGATGCGCCAGCTTGCCGGCATGCGCGGCCTTATGGCAAAGCCGTCCGGTGAAATTATTGAGACGCCCATCACCTCCTCCTTCCGGGAAGGACTTTCGGTGCTGCAATATTTCACATCCACCCACGGCGCGCGCAAAGGTCTTGCCGACACCGCCCTTAAAACGGCCAA